>NZ_JAKSXU010000206.1:0-135696 GCF_022829325.1 Methylobacterium sp. J-092
GGGGCGCCCTCCGGCGCGGGTGCGGCCGCTTCCCCCTCGGTCCTGGCCGCCACGAGCCCGTCGGCGAACTGCAGCGTCACGGGCGTGCCCGCCGGCAATCCGAGGCCGGAGCGCAGCGCCGCGCCCGCGCCGTCGCGGACCAGCACGTAGCCGCGGGCGAGCACGGCGCGGTAGCCGAGGCTGCCGAGGAGGCCGCCGGCCCGTTCGAGTCGGGCGCTGCGGCGCTCGATCAGCCCGGCCCCGGCCTGCACCATCCGCGCGTGCGACGCGGCCAGCCGCTCGCGCGACCGGGCGGTCTCGGTCTCGGCCCGGCGCAGCGTCGTCGTCCGCGCGACAACCAGCCGGTGGCTCAGCGCGGCGAGCGCGTCGCCCTTGCGGGTCGCGTGGTTGGCGAGCGCCTGGCGCGGCCGATGGTCGATCGCCGCGAGCCGCGCCCGCGCCCGGGCCAGAACCAGTTCCGGCGGATGCCGCACGAGCCGGTCGAGCAGGCGCGAGAACCGCTCGCGGAAGGCGCGGGCGTTGCCCGCGAGCGCCGGCGCGAGCCGGGCCTCGGCGAGGTCGAGCCGCTGGCGCTTGGCCGCCAGGAACGCGTCGGCACCGGGCATCGCCCGCAGCGCCGAGCGGAAATCCGCGCCGAGTCGGTCGAGCTTGCGCTCCACCGCGCCGCGGCGGCGGCGGGTCAGGTCGTCGAGGGTGACCAGCAGATCGCCCCGCACCGGCACCGCCATCTCGGCGGCGCCGGTCGGCGTCGGCGCGCGCCGGTCGGAGACGAAGTCGATCAGCGTGGTGTCGGTCTCGTGCCCGACTGCCGAGATCAGCGGGATCCGGCTCTCGAAGGCGGCGCGCACCACCGCCTCCTCGTTGAACGCCCACAGGTCCTCGATCGAGCCGCCGCCGCGGGCGACGATCAGCACGTCCGGCCGCGGGATCGCGCCGCCGGCCGGCAGCGCGTTGAAGCCGCGGATGGCGGCGGCGATCTCGTCGGCCGCGCCGTCGCCCTGCACGCGCACCGGCCAGACCAGCACGGGGCGCGGGAACCGGTCTTCCAGCCGGTGCAGGATGTCGCGGATCACCGCGCCGGTCGGCGAGGTCACCACGCCGACGACCTGCGGCAGGAACGGGATCGCCCGCTTGTGCTCGGCCGCGAACAGACCCTCGGCCGCCAGCGCGCGCTTGCGCTCCTCCAGCAGCGCCATCCAGGCGCCGATGCCGGCCGGCTCGAGGCTCTCGATGACGATCTGGTACGAGGACTTGCCGGGAAACGTCGTGATCTTGCCGGTGGCGACGACCTCGAGCCCCTCCTGCGGCTTCTGCCGCAGGCGATTGAAGGTGCCCTTCCACACCACCGCGTCGATGCGGGCGTTGCCGTCCTTGAGCGAGAAGTAGGCGTGCCCCGAGCCGTGCTGCCCGCGGAAGCCCGAGATCTCGCCGCGCAGCCGCACGTGGCCGAACGCGTCCTCCAGGGTACGCTTGAGCGCCGAGGCGAGGTCGCCCACCGACCATTCCGGCTGGTTGGCGACCAGCACGGCCGCGGGCGGGACGTCCGCGGCCGGCGGCGACCTGCGGGGGGCGGGGGGCGGGACGAGGGCCATGGCGAGAGTGCTATGCGGACGCGGCGCCGAGGTCAAAGGCCGCCGCGCGACGGTGGATCCGGTGCACGACGCCCGCCTTCGTGCGAAACGGCCCTTTCCCCGCTCCCGGATTTCGGGAACATCCTGATCGCATGAACATCCTTCTCATCGGCAACGGCGGCCGCGAGCACGCCCTCGCCTATGCCCTCGCGAAAAGCCCGCTCTGCACCCGGCTGCTCACGGCGCCGGGCAATCCCGGCACCGCGCAGCACGGCGAGAACCGGCCGGAGCTGAACGTCGCCGACCATGGCGCGGTCCGCAGCTTCTGCGAGGCCGAGCGCATCGGCCTCGTCGTGATCGGGCCCGAGGCGCCGCTGGTCGCCGGCCTCGTGGACGACCTGACGCGGGCCGGCATCCGCGCCTTCGGCCCGACGAAGGCCGCCGCGCAGCTCGAAGGCTCGAAGGGCTTCACCAAGGAGCTGTGCACCGAGCGCGGCATCCCGACGGCGGGCTACGGCCGCTTCGCCGCGCTCGATCCCGCCCTCGCGCACGTGCGCGCCGCGGGCGCCCCGATCGTGGTGAAGGCCGACGGGCTCGCCGCCGGCAAGGGCGTCACCGTCGCCGAGACGGTGGAGCAGGCCGAGGGCGCGCTGCGGGCGCTGTTCGCGGAGGCGGGCGCGGAAGTCGTGATCGAGGAATGCCTGTTCGGCGAAGAGGCGAGCTTCTTCGCCCTGTGCGACGGCACGCGGGCGATTCCGATGGGCACGGCGCAGGACCACAAGCGGGTCTTCGACGGCGACCGCGGTCCCAACACCGGCGGCATGGGCGCGTATTCGCCGGCGGGCATCGTCACGCCGGCGATCGAGCGGACCGTGATGGAGACGATCATCCAGCCGACGCTCGACGGCATGCGCGCGCGCGGCACGCCGTTCACCGGCATCCTCTATGCCGGCCTGATGCTGACCGCGGACGGCCCCAAGCTCATCGAGTACAACACCCGCTTCGGCGACCCGGAGGCGCAGGTGCTGATGCCGCGGCTCGCCTCCGACCTCGTGCCGGCGCTGCTCTCGGCCTGCGACGGCGACCTCACCGGCGTCTGCCTGGAATTCGACGCCTCGCGCGCGGCGCTGACCGTGGTGATGGCGGCGGCCGGCTATCCCGGCACGGTGGTGCGCGGCTCGACGATCCGCGGCATCGCCGATGCCGAGCGCGACGGCGCCCTGGTGTTCCAGGCCGGGACCCGGGCCGAGGGCGAGGCCATCCTCGCCGACGGCGGCCGGGTGCTGGCGGTCACCGCGCTCGGCGACAGCGTGCTGGAGGCGCAGGCCCGCGCCTACGCGGCGGTCGCCCGGATCGACTGGCCGGAAGGGTTCTGTCGCCGCGACATCGGCCGGCGCGCCGTCGCCCGCGAGGTCGCCGGCCACGGCATCTGACCGTTTGCGACCGGGCGAGGCGGGTGTGTCCCGCGTCGCCAGATCGCAAACTAACGGCCGAGGGCGTAGAGGGCGATCGCGGCGGCGTTCGAGACGTTGAGGCTGCGGATCTCGCCGGTGAACGGGATCTTGGCGAGCACGTCGCAGCAGGCGCGGGTGCGCTCGCGCAGCCCCTTGCCCTCGGCGCCGAGCACGATCACCGCCGGCCGCGTCGGGGTCAGCGTGTCGAGGCCGGTCTCGGCGTCGGAATCGAGGCCGATGCGGGTGAAGCCCTGCGCGCCGAGGGCGATCAGCGCCTCGGCGAGGTTGCGCACCACCAGGAACGGCACGTGCTCCAGGCCGCCGGAGGCGGATTTCGCCAGCACGCCGGTGGCGCCCGGCGCATGGCGCGCGGTCGTGACGATGCCGGTGACGCCGAAGGCCGCGGCGGTGCGCACGATCGCCCCGACATTGTGCGGATCGGTGATCTGGTCGAGCGCCAGCAGCAGCGCGTCGGCCGGCAGCGCGTCGAGGCCGGGCGAGGCGAGGGGTTCCGCCTCGAGGTAAAGGCCCTGGTGCACCGCATCCGCCCCGAGCAGCCGGTTGATGTCGGACGGCCGCACCAGCTCGGGCTCGATCCGCAGGGTGCCCAGCTCCTCCACGAGGCGCGCGGCGCCGTTCTCGGTGGCGAGCAGCCGGTGCAGGATCCGCTCGGCATTGCCCATCGCCTGCACCACCGGGTGGAACCCGTAGATCACCGCGGCGCCCTCGTGCGCCGGCTGCGGCCCGGCCGGCCGCGGCCGCTGACCGTAGGCGGGCTTGCCGAAGCCGGGTTTTCCGAAGCCGGGCTTGCCGTAACCCGGCTTGCCGTGGCTCGGCTTGCCGAAGCCGGGCTTCCCATACCCTGGCTTGCCATGATCGGCCTTGCCGAAGCCGGGCTTTCGCACCTCGGACCCGGTCGGCCGCCCGCCGTCGCCGCCGTCGTCGCTCTCGCTCGCCATCCGCCCAACCATTCCAGACCCGTGCTGCGCGCGACCGCGCAGGAAAACAGCGCCCCGCCAAGGCGCGCGAAGCGGCAGCGTTAGCACGGCCGGGGCGAAGTTGCCGCACCCGCCCGGCGCCGCCATCCCGCCCCATCCGCGACAAACCGGCCCGCGCCCGCGCCCGCCGCCGCCGCACAAGCCGCGATCCGCCCGTTGCCCTCCGCCCGTGGCCCGACTATAGAAACCTCGGCCCAGCGCCAGCGCCCTTCGTCTATCGGTTAGGACGTCAGCCTTTCACGCTGAAGAGGCGGGTTCGACTCCCGCAGGGCGCGCCATTTGCGTACAAAACTGCGAACACCGGGTACGTCTGTGCCACCGGATCCAGTCATGGCAGTTTCCAGGCCCTCCTTGTCGCCGACGATGCGGATCACGTCCGCTCCGACCTCCACCCGGTCGACGATCGCCTGAAGCCACGCCTTTCGAAACGGGATCTCGCCCGACGTCACGTGCTCGCGCATCAAGCGCCCGAATCGAGCGATCGCTTCAGGGCTGATCTCGGCAGAGCCCGGGCTGGTATCACGGATCCGGCCAAGCGCAGCCTTCGCCAGATCCCGTTCCGCCCGCAAAGTGGAGAGCCGCTCCTGCAGGAGGTCGTCCGGCTCGTCCTCACCGTTTTCCACGAGCCGGTAAAGCCGCCGCAGCTTCTCCTCCGCCAGCGTGAGTTCGCTGCGCAGCGCAGCCACGCGACCGTCGACCTCCGCCGCACGCTCGGCTCTGAGCGCCCAGAGCGATGCCAAAGTCGCCCGCAAACGCTCGGGCTGCAGCAGTTCGGCCACGAGGTGGTCGGTGACGAGCGTATCGAGCGTAGCCATTCGGATCGAGCGGCCCGAGCAGCCCGTCGCACCCTGACGCGCCTTCGTCGAGCAGCTGTAGTAGGTGTGCACCTTCTTTGATTTCGAGGTCCCGGTCCGCATTGTCATCGCGCCGCCGCAGCTTGTGCACGTCGCAAGTCCAGTGAGCAGGATCGGACCCGTCACCACCCGCGGCGGCGTAACACGCGGATTGTGCGCCTTCAGCGTCGTCTGCACCGCCTCGAACACGTCATGCGCGATGATCGGCGGCACCGCGACGGCGATGTGCTCCGCCTTCGGCTTTTCCTGCAGCGTCTTCGAGCAGTACTTGTTGAAGCTCCACTCGCCGACGTAGATCCGGTTCGTCAGGATGCGGTGGATCGTAGCCACGCCGAATCGTGCACCGGCACGCGTGCGGTAGCCTCGCTCGTTCAGATAGCAGCAGATCGCTTTCACCCCGAGCGGACCCGACTGCCCGTTGCCATGCCGGTAGAGCCGAAAGATCAACCGGACCGTCTCGGCCTCGACCGGGTCGACGATCGCCCGCTTCTTCATCCGGCTGCCGCGCCGCTCGACCTCCTCAAGCGTGTAGCCAAGCGGCAGCTTGGAGCCGTTGTAGAAGCCCTGACGCGCGTTCTCGTTCATCGCGCGCTGGACGTGCTTGCTGTTCTCGTGGCTGCTGTACTCGTCGAAGAGCGCGAACATCTGGCGCATCATCTCGGCAGCGGGTTCGTCGCCGAGTTCCTGGGTGATCGAGACGAGCCGCACCCCGACCTTGGCGAGGCGGCGCACATATATCTCCATCCCTAACGCATCGCGGAAGAAGCGGGAGAGGGAGTGCACCACGATGACGTCGTAGGGGCGGTCGCCGTCCTCGGCTCGAGCAATCATGGTCTGGAAGGCGGGACGGTTATCGGCGAGGGCGGAGGCTCCGGGTTCGACATGCTCGGCGATCACGGGCCAGCCGTGGGCGGCACAGTAAGCTTGTACCGATTTGCGCTGATCGGGGATGGAGAGATCGCTCTCGGCCTGCCGGCCCGTCGAGACGCGCAGGTAGACGCAGGCGCGCAGTTGTCCGTCGCGCGCGGGCAGCGGACGGTTCGAGCGCTTGATCAGTTTCATGGTTCGAACCTCGCAGACGGCTGCGGCAGGGTGAGTCGGCGGCGGAGCCAGGCAAAGCCGGGATGCGCCATGATCCACAGGCCTGTCGCCACGCTTTGGGCAGGCGGGGCTTCGGCAGGAAGGGCCGGGGGGAGTGCGAGCGTCATCGCGTCAAGTCGCGCAGAAGCGCGGTGATCGCGTCACCGAGGAAGGTCTCGATCACGTCGAGCTCGGCCCGTGTGACCGGCACCGGGCGCGGGAGATCATTCACGACCTGAGGCGGATCAGGATCGCGTTTGGGCGCACGTCCGCGTTTGCGCTGAGGGGACAGCGGCGCGGTCGCATCGGTGCCGAAGTGGGCTCCCCGACCTTTGACAGGTGCTCCGGCGGCCGGGGACTTCAGCGATGTCTCGGCGCCGGCTACCGCGCCCGATGTCATCCGTGCCGGCGTCGACGCACCTGGGGTACGCGCCACCGGCGGAGCGGAGGGTCGATACACCACGAAGCACGTGAGGTCCCACGCCGACCGGCAGCCTACGCATCCAGGGCTGGCCGCCGGCCAGCGTGGGTCAGTTTCTTCACCTTCCCCGGCGCGACACGACGCGTCCGCCAAAAAACGAACCGCCGTGTACGGCTAAGATTCCTCGAAACTTGAGTAAGCGCAAGCGGTCGATTGAGCCTTACGCAGACCGCATCGGCTGAGCGGTGGAGTTTCGAGGAGCTTTGGCGCGACCGGGCAGCTCAGTGCAGGCGGCCAGCACTCTGAGATTCCACAATGTATGTGGGTTGGCAGCCAGGATTGTCAGCCAAAACCGGAGGGGTACGACATCAAAGGGTTAGGCCCTCGATCACCCGTCTTAAGCGGTATCGGACCTGGGGAGTGGACCATCAGATTGGACCCTGGTCAACGCTGCGTCCGAAGCATTCCACAACTGGCTAGGATGTGCAGCAGGTCCGCATAGCGCCAATACCGGACCTCGCCTCTCGGCTAGAAAGCAGACCTTCGGCCTCGCGCTAATGTTGTCGTTTAGACAAATTCAGCATTGTTCTGAAAGTGGACATTGACCCCTGGCTCCGGCAAGGCTTGGCATATGTTAGAAGCGACATGGGCTAGTTCTCGTTTTATGAGCGTCATCGTGCTCTGTCGTGTAGTCCGAAGCCAATGTCCCAGCAGTGGTTTGTCGCGGAAAATTAGGTGCGAAAGCCCCTTTTTGCGATGGCGGTCAAAGTCCGCTCAAGCGCCCCTTAGCCGGACACCTGCATGCGCTACCGGGACATTCCTTGGACTTAAATTCTTCGGTCTCTGACGGCGCGCCCTATGCCGTGCTACCTGTGGTCCATGGAGATCGGCGCAGCAGGCCAAAACGTTCAGGCCCCAAGGGGCGACGAGAGCCGGCAGGCGGTCGCCGCGCTTCGAGGCTACGGGTATCAGATCTACGCCTCCGCCTTGGCCTGGCTGGGGCTTGGCGACAACGAGTTGCTGTACCTAGAGGTCGCCGAAGACTTCGCGACCGTCACGCGCGACGCCCTCGCCGGTACGCAGGTGAAGGACACGGCTGCAAGCGGAGCGGTTACATTGCGTTCCGCAGGCGTGCGTTCGGCCATCGACGCCTTCGTCGACCTCGTGTCGCGAAATCCCGGCCGGATCGTGTCGCTGCACTACCTGACGACGTCCGTGCTCGGGACCGAACGGAGCGCCGAAGACAGGATCGGGAACGAAGCGGCGCTCGCCTATTGGCGGCGGGCCGCGGCTGGCGCCGAGGTCGGCCCCTTGCGCGCGCTGCTCGATCGAATGCATCTCGCGCTCGGGACAAAATCCCACTTGGCTGCGATGTCCGACGAGGAGTTCGCAACAAGCTTCCTCGCGCGGATCCATTGGCATTGCGGTGCGCCGGGGCTCCAGGACGTACGTGCCGACCTCGTCGCCGGCTTGGTCGAATACGTTGGCACGAACCGGGGACTGTCGAGCCATGTTGGGAGGAACATGGTCTCCACTGTTGTGGAAAGAATCCTCTTGACGGCCGTTTCCAAGGAATCGCGTCGGCTACGCCGCGCGGATCTCCTTATGCTGGTGGACGAGGCGAGCAGGGTGTCCGTGCCGGTCGACCAGCTCGCGAGGGCTTTCGGCGGTAGGGCCGGCGCCGAAGGCTTCCTCCGCCCGTCCCTGATTCTTCCCGTCAATGAACTGCCGCTCCCGGAACCCCTCGTGCCACGGACAAGGCTCGTCGAGACCATCGACCAGCTGCGAGCATCGTCCGGCGCCGTCTTCGTGGTGGGGGCGACTGGTCTCGGGAAGTCGCTGGCGGCCAAGCTCGTCGCGGCGAGGACAGGTAGGGCGTGGTCGATCATTGATTTTCGTGACCTTAACGCGGCCGACACCGCCGCGCGCCTATCGCTGATATTGGCCGAGCTGGCCGTCTCCCCGCCGACTGGACTAATCCTCGACGACCTCAACTGCGTCGAGGACCACGGCGTCAGGGACATGACGGCGCGTCTTCTGGTTGCACTTCGGCGCCGAGACGTCACCGGCATCGTCACCGCCTATTCGGCACCAGCCTCGTCGACGCTCCATGCCCTCTCCCCGCGTGGCGTACCGGTAGTCGAGGTCCAGTACCTATCCGAGGAGGAAGTCGCGACCCTCGTCGTAGACGCCGGGGGAGAGGCGAGATACGCCGGTTCGATCCACCGCGCGGCGTCGTTCGGCCATCCGCAACTCACCATGGGCATCGTTCAGCGACTGGTCCAGGCGGAATGGCGAAGAGCAGACTTGGCCGCCCTGCTAGGCGGGGCGTCGGGTAGCGACTTCGCTGGCGAACGCCGTGCCGCCCGACAACGGCTTATGATCGCGATGCCGGTGGAATCGACTCGTCTCCTTTTGCGCATGAGCCTGGTCGAAGGTGGCTTCGACCGGGCACTGGGCTTGGCGCTCGGGGAGCTGAGTCCGCAGGTGCCCCTCGCCGGCATGGTTCTCGACCGCCTTGTCGGCCCCTGGATCGAACCGGTGCGACGCGACAAGCTGCGCGTTTCTCCGCTGCTGGAGGGCGCGGCCAACGAAGTCTTGTCCCAGACCGAATGCCGGGCGATCCATCACTGCATCGCAGAAAGGCTTATGGGACGTCGCACGCTTTCTGTTCTCGACGCGGAACCGGCGCTCCGACATGCGCTCGGCAGCGGAGACGCCATCCTGATCGCCGCGTTCGCGAATTCGATCCTCACCTGCGGCGAGGACATGCTTGGGATCCTCGCGCCTTTCACCGGCACACTTCGGCGCTTTCCCTTCGCAGAGCCGATCCTACCCGACGAGCCTCGCTTGTCGGCCACGCTCCGCTTCGCGCAGCTCATGGTGCTTCTACCAGAGGGTTCCCCCGACGAGGTGCGCCGGTGCTTCACCGTATTGGAACTGGAACTCGCTGACGTCGCTAATTCGGAGCTGCTCGAGAGTGCGGTCCTTGTGAAGGTGCTCATGCATGAGCGAGCAGGGTCGATCTTCCAGGATTGGCCCGACATGCTGATCCGCGCGGATGCGCTCGCTAGGTCGGACACGAGACTGGCAGACGCGAACAGCGACTACCAGAAGCGACCAGAAGCGCCGCCCGACGTGACAGGCGTTCTATTGGCCAGTCAGATGCGAAGCATTGTCTCGGTCGCAGCCTTCCGCTCGCTCGTGGAAAGGATCGACCGCGAGCAACCAGACTTTCGAGAACGCTGCCTGAGTTCCTTCGTGCCAGGGCGCAGCGACCTGTCGATCCTAGTCAACCAGGGCTGGCTCCAAGAGTCGCGGGAACCAGGGTTCGATTGGGAGGCCGCGGCGAACGACTACGAAGCATGTGCGGCGGTTGCCATTTCGTGGGGCAACGCGGTCCTCGCGGTTCGCTGCGCGATCGCCCGAGCGATGTGCTTCGATGAGAACGGCCACGATCCGAACAGAGCGCTCGCCTGCCTGGACGATGCCGCTCGGCGGTTCGGTCCTGACGTTGCGCTCGTGCGTGCCCGGGCTCGCGTACATTGGCGGCAGCGCGACCACGCAGCTGCCCTGCCGCTCCTGGCAGCTGCCGCCGAGGCCGGAGGCCAGGAGCCACTGGAGCGTCTCTTCATCGCGCGTGAGGCAGGAATTAGCGCCGCGGACCTCGGGGACTGGCTGGACGCGGAGCGGTGGTTCGAACGCGCGCATGCCGCCGCGGTCCTGGTCCCCCACGTACTGGGGAATGCGTACGCGATCGGCCTTCTCGCCGACATGGGGCACGCTGCCTGCCGAGCGGGTGCCCACGGGAGGGCCCTCGGGCTGTTCCGCGAAGCGGTCCGTCTCCTTCCGACCATCGATCCGAACGGCACGCTCGCGGAATCATACTGTCACCGGATTGTTCGCAACGGCGTGCTGTGGTTCCTCCGCACCGTAAAGGGCATCGCCGATGCCGATGATCGGGAGGTAGCTTATCCGGCAGGCTGCGGCAGCAAACCGGATCCCATGGAGGCGATCAGGTCGCATCCGGTCGCGAATATCGACTACGCCTTCTATCTGCTCGCCGAGGCCGATCTGGCCCTGGCGGAGCCGACCGGCTACCACTTAAGCTTCCGCGACGATCTGATCGGCGAACCGATCCTGTCGGTCGAGATTTCTTCGTCGATCGGCCAGATCCGCCGGGCGATCACGCGCCATGACACCCGAGGCTTCGTCTCGCGCGTCCTCCAGCACGTGGCGACGTCGGAAATCGTGCGATCTGGCGCCTTCCCCGAAACGCCCGAGGCAATGAGCGATCCCTTTCGTGGGACGATTCCGTCGGCGACGCTCGGCACGGAGGAGCCGGTAGATGCGCGTAGAGCCGCTGAGGATTTCGTCCTGACCTTCGCGATCGTCGCGGCGTTGTCGGGCGACTTCGAGGCTGTCGACGCGGCCTCCGAGGCCGGTCTGCAATCGGCGGAACTTGAAATGCTGCATCCTCTGTTTCGTCGTATGATCGGTGGGACCGACTCTCCGAATTCCGACTGCGAAGGGGTTGCAAGCGCGATTTACACCATGCGGGCCGACCTACGCGGCAATCCGTTGGCTCTTCTGTGGTGCGGGCTCTGGCTGCTGCTTCATCTCCGTTGGACGTCCTTGCGAGAGTTTACCAGCGGTCGCGTCGTTGCATGGATCTTCGAGGGTTGGTCGCATCTGGTCACTCAGGGCCGGTTTCTACTGGCCTCACCAGCCCTGTCGGCGCCTCCCATCGAAAACATTCTTAGCCAACCGGCACGAACGCCGGCGGCGGCCGCGAGGTTGACTCTGGCGGCTCGCGCCGCCGCGGCGACCGCGATCCCGGCTGCGGTCACGGAGCACCTCAAGGAGATGGCGGAATCCGAGGGCTCTCCCGCGGCAGAAGGTGGTCCTCGCGGATGAGAAGGGTGTCGGGGCAACTGGGGATGCCGCGGCGACCAGGGACGAGTACGAGGCGAACCGACCATGGTTCTTCCGCTACGGTTAGAGCCGTGTCCGGCTGGGTTGAATCGTTGGGGGTAGCCGGCAGTCTGCGGATCTGATTCGATGTTGAGCTTTCCGAGGAGGTCGGGATGCCGCCAGCGCTATCGATGGATCTGCGAGAACGCGTAATCGCGGCGATCGAGGCGGGAGCTTCGCGCCGACAGGCGGCCAAGCGTTTCGGGGTCGGCCCATCCAGCGCGATCCGCTGGCATGAACGCTTCCAGGCGGAGGGCGCGATCGCACCCCGGCCCTCGTGCGGGCAGCGACCCGCACCGGCCATCGAAGCGCACGCGGAGCGGATCCTTCAGGTCGATCGGGAGCAGCCGCAGGCCTTCCTGCACGAGGTGCGTGATATCCTGGCCGAGCAGGGTGTCCGCACGAGCGTCAGCGGGCTGTGGCGGTTCTTCGCCCGGCATCGGATCACCCGTAAAAAGGGGCTGTCTACGCGGCCGAGCAGGAGCGTCCGGACGTGAGAGCCGCGCGGGAGGCGTGGTTCAAGGGTCAACTCGACCTCGACCCCGATGCTGTCGTCTTCATCGACGAGACGGCGACCGTCACGAACATGGCCCGCACCTACGGTCGGGCTCCACGCGGCGAGCGCTGCCGGCTCCCCGTGCCCCAGGGTCATTACAAGACCACCACCGTCACCGCCGCCCTGCGCACCAGCGGCTTGGTCGCCACCACCCTGTTCGACGGGGCCACCAACGGCGCGCGCTTCCGCGCCTACGTCACCGACACCCTGGTCCCGGTGCTGAAGCCGGGTGACACCGTCATCCTCGACAACCTGCAATCCCACAAAGTCGTCGGCGTGCGCCAAGCCATCGAGGCGGCCGGCGCGCGGCTCCTCTACCTCCCGGCCTACTCGCCCGACTTCAACCCGATCGAGCAGGCCTTCTCAAAGCTTAAGGCGCTGCTGCGCACCGCCGCTGCCCGAACCGTCCCAGACCTTTGGGCAGCCATCGCCCGGGCCTTCGCATCCTTCACTCCAGCGGAATACCGCAACTACATCGCCGCCGCCGGATACGATGCTTATGACCCAACCTAAACGACAACAGCTCTAGGCCCGACACGAACTTGGGAAGAGCCTTCGGGCACACGTCCGCAGCGAAGCGAACGATATCCTGAGTCGTGGGCGGCACGATGGTGCTCGTGCTGTCCAAGACGATGCCTGGAGGCGGGAAGTGCATGGGCTTGCGGTTCGGGCCGCTCGTCGTCGTCATGCGCATGCTCCCAACTCCACGATGGCCAGGCACGCGTCGATGCGTGCCCCATCCTCCTCCAGCGTCGCGCTGATGCCGCTGGCAAGGCGACTGAGCCGGCTGCGCTCGGAGTCGATCGCTTCCCCCCTGCCGGCGAGGATGGCGGCGGAAACCGGGCCGCCATGTGCGATAATGGGCCGAGGCCAACTTACCTGCCTGTAGGCCAAGCGAGAGCATTCACGGACATCGCTGTCCGTGTTAGGATATGTGGTAGCCATGTGACGGTTCGCTCCGGACGTTTCGTGGTCAGGGCCGTGAGCAGGGGTATCAGCCTTACTCCGGCCCGATTTTTTGGCTAAACCATAAAGATGCTTACGTCAATTATGGCTAAACCAAAAAAGCGGGGTCGCCCTCCTACTGGCGGCCGTGATCCGATGTATGGGTTTCGTATGTCTGACGGCCTGCGAGATGGGATTGATGCGTGGGCTGAGACGCAGCCTGATAAGCCATCCCGGTCCGAGGCCATCCGCCGGCTTGTCGAACAGGCCTTGAAGGCCAAGCGCTCCTGACACTCGTTGTTTAAACAACGTTCGCCTCGGGATCGCCAGTCTTTAGGCTGGATCAAGTAATGCCGACACTTGACCGACGCGTAGCTGTGCTGAGCGAGGTTGCTGGTAATGATGGGTCGATAAGACGCGTCAGCGACCTGCGCAAATTTCCTTTCGTTGTTCTTCTCGGCGAGCCTGGCATTGGAAAATCCACTGTGCTCGAAGCTGAAGCTGCAGCGGATGGAGCTTCGGTTACGAGAGTACGCGCGCTTCTCAATGGCAGTAGGCCTCAGGTAAGCGCAGGCCTCTATCTCGACGCGCTAGATGAATACCGCATTGACGGGCAAGCTGGCGATAAAATTTACCAGCTCGCCGAAGTGATTACCCGCAGCCCAGTTGATCGTTGGCGCCTGACGTGTCGATCTGAAGATTGGCGCAAAGAGGCTGATATCGAGGCAATCCACAGCACGACGGGCGGAACACCGATCGTCGTCGCCCAACTCCTGCCCCTTGACTATGATGAGGCTCTCACGGTTCTAACGGAATTAGGTGAGGCAGAGCCGGAAGCTTTTTTAGACCGCGCTCTAGACTTCGGGGCAAAGGGGTTCACCGAGAGCCCTCTCAGTCTAAAACTTTTGCGTGCGGCCGTCGCAGAAGGTGAGTGGCCAGAAACACGTTTCGATCTGTTCACCTCTGCTATCGAACAGCTATCCTTTGAGCGCGACCGCATGCGGCTTGCCATTCCTCGGCATTCTAGACAGGCGATCATCTCAGCGGCTGCTCAAGCATGCCTCTTGATGGTTGCTTCAGGTGCCAAGTCCTTGTGGCGCTCGAATGATGAGCCACCCCGGGACCAAGATCGGCGCGCATACGTCACGTTGCATGATCTGGCAGTCGACCGAAATCTGCTTCGCGATACGCTCGACACCGCTCTCTTCCGTGGTGAGGGTGAGGCGTTTGAGCCTATGCACAAAACGCTTGCTGAGTTTCTCGCTGGGAGTGCACTCGCAGACGCAATCCGTGGTTCGGCGGATCGCGCCGCCTTGCCTCTACGGCGAGCTCTGGCACTCGTCGCGACCGACGACGGAGCTCCTCCGACCGAGCTGCGCGGGGTGTTCGCCTGGTTCGCCGCGCATCTTGCGCGCAATGGAGACGAGACGCGGGCGATGCATCTTATCGAAGCCGATGCGGCGACCGTCCTTGCCTACGGGGATGCCGCCGCGCTCGGCCATATCGGTCGTCGCGCACTACTGGCGAACCTCGACCGGCGCGACCCCTATTTCCGCGCCACAGAAGTCGGTGTTACCGCCGTCAGTGGACTAGCTGGCGAGGATCTCGTTGAGGATTTCAGGGCTATCCTTGAGAATAGAGGCGACGGAACGCACCTCACTTTCACCGTTTTGGAGGCTTTGACGGGCGGTACGCCCATCGAATCTCTACGACCCACGCTATGGTCGCTAGCGCTCGATGCTGCACGTAGCGAGTCGATCCGCCGCCGGGCAATCGAAGCTTGGTTGAACGGAGCTTCAGATGCTGATTTGGCACGCCGCGAGTTGTTCGACGCCCTAGCCGCCGAGCCGATATCCATCGCCCGCGAAGCACTGCGGGTGTATCTCGCTGGCCAACTTCCGACAGCAGCACTCCCTCTTGCTGACCTGAAAATGGTAATCGCCGATTATGAGCGCTGCGGTGATGACAACACTATCGGCCGCCTCTTCATACTTTCTCAAAAGTTGGACATTGAGCCACGAGGTGACTTGTTTGATGTTCCAGCCCCGTACTGGCGGCCGGAGATGGAGCATCGAAAGCGACGGCATGAAGTCGACAGTCTATTGGATAGCGCTCTGCAGGCCGCAATCAAGGCAGACTCGACACTTAGCGGTGATCGCCTTCACCGCTGGCTCGTCGGCCGTTGGGATTATAGCTGGGCCCAGGCGGGAAAAAGTCTGCAGGACACGATCTGCAAATCGTTCGGTCGCGATCCCTCAAGGGAGATCGCGTTTTTTGACGCAATCATAGCGAGCTTGGGACCTCAGGATGGCCCTTGGGTCGCAGGCAATAAATTCCGTTCGCTCGCTGGCCGATCCCCATCTGGCGCAGTGGTATTGCACTTATTCGAACTTTCTAGAATTGATCAAAACAAATCATCTTCGCATCGGTCGCTTTCAATCGCTACTGAAATCGCCCGTGCAATAGAAAATGTGGATACGGCCTATTGGCTTATATATGATCACCTTTCTCAGCATGAGGAATTTGAAGATCTCCTGCTGCGAGTTCGGATCTCGGAAATAAAGCCTTGGGATATCCAAAGATGGAGTCAGCACGAGAGTAAAAAGCTCGATGAGAACCGGACTAGGTCGAGAAATCGAACAATTCTGGAACCGCTAATTTCCGAGCTTAGAGCGGGTCGCTACCCCAGCATCCTAAGTCGGTGCGCTGAGATATACTGGTATACAGAACGGGATAACCGAACAAACATAGATAATCTGACATATTTTACGAGCAATGAAATCGCAAGTGCTGCGGTGGAAGGATGGAAGATCCTTGCAACGTCGGGACTTAATAGTGCTGGCGTAGCAGCTCTTGGTATCGCCAAGGCGCACAATCGCAGGAAATCAGCAGAAACAGCAGCCATGACCGGTCTTGTCATAATTAGTTCAGAAGTGGGCGGCTTACAGTCTCGATTTATACCTTTGATATCTGCGTTATCATTTCTGAAATCGTCTTATTTTCTTAATGATAGAAATGCGCGAGAAGATGTTACACGATGGGCAGTAAAAAGACTCAATGAAGATGCAAACGAAGGTGCTACGCATCTCGTCGCCTATTGGGAAGCTGCACAGGATGCTGGGGCGACAGACCTCGACCTAATCAGCGACCTTTCAATTGACGCGCCTTGCGATGGGGCGCTTCGGATTGCGCTCGGATCGCTGCTGACAACACGGCCTTGGTTGCCACCGGAGGCGTTGCGAACTGCCTTGTGTGCGATCGCTTCTCTGGCCGACTTAGATTGGTTTCGGTTAACGACCACGTTGGCGTTAGCCAATGACCGGGTAGTAGGTTCTCAGCGGATTATCTGGAGATACGTATCCTTTGCGATCAATCCGAGCTATGAAGAGCAAGCCTTTTTACTAGAGTTCGGTAGCGATGAGGAAGCACAACGGCTCGAACATGAAATAAACAGACATCTTGTTGAAGCTTTGAATATAATAGATGCGAAAGCATCCACTTATCGTGAAGCGGCGATGGTCAAACTTTTTGGGACTCTCTGTACGCCCGCTGATCAGATTGAGGATGCAGGACTTTCTTGTTTTGAAGGTCGTAGTGCGACTGTAAGGGCGGCAATTAGGGCGTTGGAGGGTGATGCAAGTAGAGAAGCCGGTCTTCTTCTTGGGCGGCTAATTGATGAACCTTGCTTAAAAGCTTGGCAGAGCGAATTGCGTCATGCATGGGCCCAACATGCTGTGCAGTTCAGGGATCGGAATTTTCGCCACCCAACGCCATCGGCAATTCGAGCGAGCGTTGGTGGCGGACCTCCAGTGAACGCGTCCGATCTACAGGCGGTTGTTGTGGAGGAGCTCAGAGAACTCCGACGAGAATTGCGAATAGGCGATACCATGCCTTGGAGGCAATTTTGGAATAGGGATTATCGGGGGAAGGTTACGATCCCACTTATTGAGAACGATTGCCGTGATCATATACTTGAGCGGTTGCGCGACAAGCTTTCACGTTACCAGATCGCAGCAAGTATTCCAGAAGCTCGTCGCGGGGATGAGACTCGTGCTGACATTCTTGTCCTCAGCCACGCTGGAAAAAATTTGCCTATCGAAGCTAAGCGCCATTATCACGCCGACATCTGGACGGCAGCCAGCACACAGCTGCAAGGGTATACTGCATCTTCTGGTGCAGATGGCTTCGGCGTTTATCTCGTATTCTGGTTCGGCAATGAAATTAGCCCAATACCTTCTCGCCCGGATGGTAGCAATGGGCCAAATATTGCCGACGAACTTGAACGCATGCTTTTGGACGATCTACCGCATAATATTCGGATCCGTACTGTAGTGATTGTTTTCGATGTTTCGGACCCACTACCCAAGAAAATTGTCCGACCACGGAAAAAACGCGAACTAAAAAAAGAGCTGTAAAAGTGGCTAGGCCGAATGCCCGCCGGCGTTCAGGTCCTAAATAGCGAGATAAACGATCCCTATGCTTCGCTGCCACAGATCGTCCTACATGATCTGCGAGACGTGCGATGCCACTTCAGGAGCGAAGTTGGGCTGGGTGAGATTCTTCTGCTTGACCGCGGTCTGCAGGTCGTGGCGCACGAAGTAGTGGCCTGTGCATCATTCACGGTGTTACTCCGAGCTACCGGCTGAAAGTATCGCCGCGCTTCCTACGCACCGCTTAGCCTTTGCTGCCGGTCACGGATCAGCCAGGCCGTCTGAGCCTGCTCTCGCAGGGTGTTGAAAAAAGTACGGACGGGCGGCGCTTGCACCCAGATCTGGTACGGCAACAGGCAGGTGGCACCTACCTGCAGTAGGTCACATCGATCTTCTGAGGCGTTTTTCGACTATTTCAACGGCCTGCTAGGGCTTCTTGAGAGGCAGCGTCGCGTTCTGGACGGCTCCCGCCCGGCTGTGGCCCGGGTTCGAGCAGCGAGTTGTAATGCCAGGGACTGGTCCAGTTCAGGCTTTCGAGGCCGCTAGTTGTCGAAGCTATGAAGGTTGTTCACCCGGGGCGGGGGTGAGAGGCTGGGGTTGCGAAGCCAACCAACCCTGACCGAGCGCCCCGGATGAACACCCATCAGCATGCCCGCATGACGGTCCATGGTCGAGCCCTTCTGGTGAACCGGATCCTGGTCGAAGGCTGGCGCGTGGCCGAGGCCGCGCAGGCTACGGGCCTCAGCGAGCGCTCGGCCTACAAGTAGCTGGCCCGCTTTCGGGCGGGCGGCGCGGGGGCACTTCGCGATAGAAGCTCGGCGCCCCTCCGGCCAAAGGTGCGCGTCACGCCCGCGATCTGCACGCAGGTCGAGGCCCTGCGGCGCACGCGGCTGACGGGGCAGACCATCGCCGAGCGCCTCACCATCCCGCGCTCCACCATCGGCCGGGTCCTGCGCGGTCTCGGTCTCGGCCGTCTGAGCGCGCTGGACGTTCGGCCGCCGGTCATCCGCTATCAGCGCGAGAGGCCGGGCGAACTCGTCCACATCGACACGAAGAAGCTCGGCCGGATCGACGGCGTCGGTCACCGCATCACCGGCAACCGGCGCGACGGCCGGCGCGGCATCGGCTGGGAGGCCCTGCATGTGGCCATCGACGATGCCTCGCGTCTCGCCTACACGGCCGTCCTGCCCGACGAGACCAAGCAGAGCGCCATCACCTTCATGAGTGAGGCGCTGGCGTTCTTTGCCCGACATGGCGTCACCGTCGAGCGCGTGATGAGCGACAACGGCGCGGCCTACCGCAGCCATGCCTTCCGCGACCTGCTCGCCGAGGCCGGCCTGCGCCATGTCCGGACCCGGCCCTACACGCCGCGCACCAACGGCAAGGCCGAGCGCTTCATCCAGACCTCGCTGCGTGACTGGATCTACGCCGAGCCCTACGCCTCATCCGCCGAGCGGAC
Source organism: Methylobacterium sp. J-092 (assembly GCF_022829325.1). Lineage (NCBI taxonomy): Bacteria > Pseudomonadati > Pseudomonadota > Alphaproteobacteria > Hyphomicrobiales > Methylobacteriaceae > Methylobacterium > Methylobacterium sp. J-092. The sequence continues at coordinate 18,743 of NZ_JAKSXU010000206.1, forward strand.
ACAGGCCATGAGCCCCTGGATCGACCACTACAACACCAGCCGAACCCACTCCGCCCTCAGCCGACAGACACCCTGGCAAAGGCTGAACAACCTTCTGGGCAACGACAGCTAGTGAGCACTTGGGCTCGCTCCGGCTTGACCTCCGGTCGCACCTCTCGATTCTCGGCGGCAAGATCCCAGATTGCCTCAACGCGCGCGGCTGCGAACAGCCGAGCCTCCGGCGGGTGCCGCGGCTCGCGTGCGTAGGCGAGCAAGGCCGTGCCTTCGCGGAGTCCATAGACCGCATCAATCGCGGGCTTGACCACCTCCATTATGCGGGATCGCGGCTGGAAAGCGCGGATACCGACGCCGCGATACGTCTCGATCACGGGGATGCGGTCATCGTCGGCAGCGTGCATCAGTTCGGCTTCCCTCTGCGTGCCATTAGGGCCAACGTGCGACGGTTGAGATCGTCCTCGGGCGATCCGGGCACGGCGCCATCGCCACCTCCCGTGTCGCCGTTCACGCCGGCCTTCAGAAGCGCCTTAGCGGCAGCGACGCGCGCGGCGGCCGGCAAGCCACGATCACTCGCGATGGCCGAAAGGATGCGGATCGGATCCACTAGCCCGGGGTCTATGGACGCGTGCGGATCCGTGATCGGCACAATGGTAGCCGGTAGGGGATCCGTGCGCGGACGGCCGCCGGCAGGCTTGGATTTCGGCTTGCGCGGTGGATTGCGGGGCATCGGTGCAAAACCTTCGGGCGATAGCTCAAGACTATCAATGGGTTACAGCATTCGGGAGCGCAAGAGCGTCCCGACGCACCGAAAAACCTCCGGGCTTTTCCTGAGTGATCACAAAGACTTCCAGCATTCGTCGTCCATTTGGCGCAAGATTTTTCCGCGCGCACAAATTCTGCGGATGGCTTCAAGACCGGTAGACGGCCCGCGAACTTCCAGAGTTTCGAGGTGCCCCCCACCCCGGCGTCTAAGCGGACGGTTTGTTCTTCTCCCACCATGCGTGTGCGGACCGGATCATCCGATCACGGTGGCCCTCTCTTGTCGGGTCCGCTTCGATACGGCGTAGGCACTCGGCTGAAGGCACGGCAAGGGTCACGAGTTCGCCGCCTAACCGATCACGCCATAGGATGCGCTCACCGGGGTCTGGGGCGCCTACGATGAACCAAGCCCGCTCGTGATCATAGTCGTAGGCCAAGGCCCTCAGGCGCCTGTTCCTCTCCCTCAGCGCTTCGGTCAGGAAGTCGGCCGAGGTGTGATGCTCGGGCAGCCCGGACGGGCCCGACATGATGGCATCGAGGTCGATCAGCGTATCGCGGAGTCCGATGCGTTCTCGGATGTAGGTGGACTTACCCGACCCGGGCGGACCGCACACTATGGTCAGAGGAATGCGAGAGGGCTTGAGGTCCGTCGGCATACGGCGCTCGGCGTACTCTGCCGTGACCATGCCATCGCCCCCGCCCTGGCGCTCCTGGCGCTGTTTGTGGCTGTTGTGGCAGTGGGCGCAGACAGACTGGAATGGGCCAGCCCAGAAGCGCTCGACGTCGCCACGGTGGGGCTCGACGTGATCGCATACCGTTGCCGGCGTCACCAGCCCATTCGCCTCGCACACTCAGATCATACGCACGTCGTGCTGCACCTTCACTATGAGGCGGGCGACGCTGCGATTCCCTGAGCCTCTTCACTAGCTGGTTCGGCAGCTTGCTCCGAACGCCCAGCAACTTCTTCGTGACCGAACATTCTTCGCGGCGTGCGTGACGAAAAGTATAAGTGGAAGGCAGACGACCCTGATGCCGGTCTGATCCGGACCCATGGATCCGAAAGCTCTTCAGGTGAATACTCGCCTGGAAGGCTAAAATTGAACGAGGAATTATCAATGCGGAAGTCGGATGGCCCCAACGCCAAAAGATGATAGCCGTTGGCATAGACGTCAAACGAACTAACCTTTTGCGCCAAGGCTTTGTTCAATATTGGCATAAACATGCATCGGTCTAAGTCACGCAATTGAATTCTGGGCTGGAAACGGATCAAGTCGTTGTCATGCCGGTAAGAAACAGTGATGTCCGATACGGGGTCTGAGCCGATCCCGCTGCCATAGCCGACAGGGGTCCACTTCTCATCGTCAGGATCGTCAGCGGCATCTTCAGAAATCGTCTCACCGTCCTCACCCTCGTCCTCAAGATCTGGCGACGGCAACTTGAGATGCTGTTCCCATTGTCCTGATGCAATTCCATTGCCGATCCCCGGTAAATCCTGAGCAAATTCCGCCCTATCATCGGAGAAACGGTGTGATTTGTCAGAAGATGAGGCGATAATCTGAAAGATGTTATGAACAATGCTGCGCAGCGTTAGTAACCAGCATGCACGAAAGTGGCCGATTTCTTCTGCAGAATATTGTTCCGTCAGAGTAATTCTAACGTGGATGCCGTCCAGTATATCGGTGGACTCCTGCAGGAAGAGGACGCGATTGAGAGTTGTTTCAATACGATTAAAACCAGTCGCGACCACATCTTGGAGCTTGTCGCCGTACCGCGACAGGAAGCTGGCCTGTTCTTCCGGCGAAAGGGGTATGCCAAGGTATTGGAATCGGATGAAGAATCCCGCGGGCGAATCAAGCTCGATCCGCAGTCGCTCTCGATCAAGCACGTCACAGTGCTCTATCCCGGCTCTCTTCGCCTCCGCCTTCATTTCGTTCTGCTCGCCCATCGTGAAATGGAGGTTCGTCAAAAACACGAACACTTTCAATTTCGCGTGGGCACCAAGTGCTGATGATAAGTCGGAGTTAAATTTAGAACGAATTTTGGTCTTTTGTTCGGATGAATCATTGGCGCTATTACTAAATCCTACCGCGCCGTAAGCGGTGCGGTCTCCATCAAGCACGGCCTCGATGTCCCTACCACCGTCGGGGCCACCATGGGGATGACGCGGACGTACCTCAGAATACCGACGGTCGAGCGCCAGAACCGCGCGACACATTTGCTCTCGGTCGCGCTGATTTGCATCAAGGGCGCTACGAAGTTTGATGTCAGTATCGGTTGCCATTGCGGCTCTCACCCAGGGGCATCAGGCTTCTACGCTTATTTCCTCAGCGGCAGTTTTAGGTGAAGCGATTGACTCTGTGGAGCCTCAATGTCGCGCGGTTGGCTCAAACCTGCCTCGGCCGCTGGGCAATCCCAAGCTTCCCTGCTCCGCTCCCGTTCGAGCGAAGGCATACTAATCCTGGCCGAGGTGTGGTGCTCGGGTAGACCAGAGAGACCCGACATGATCGCGTCGAGGTCGATGAGGATGTCGCGAGGCTCGATGCGCTCGCGGATGTAGGTGGACTTCCCGGATCCCGGTGGACCGCAGACGATGGTCAAGGGGATGCGAGAAGGCTTCAGGTGGGTTGGCATGCGCCGCTCGGCGTACTCCGCCGTCAGGTCTGTCCCGCCGCCGTCCTGGCGCTCCTGGCGCTGCTTATGCCGGTTGTGACAGGTCGCGCACACAGACTGGAACGGACCAGCCCAGAAACGGTCCACGTCCCCGCGGTGCGGCTCAATGTGATCGCAGACCGAAGCAGGCGTCACCCGACCTTCTTCCTCACACATCCGGCACAGTGGCTCTCGCCGAAGCTGATCCTCCCGCAGAGCCTTCCATCGTCCGAGGCCGTATAGGTCCTTCGTTGCGCTTTCTCGCCTGCGCCGATCGTCGTAGCTCTGCTCTGTCGATCGAGATGGCTTACCTACAACGGGTGGCGCTCGACTGATGCGAGTGTCGAGGGTGACGACGCGGGGGCCTAGGTTCCTGAGGCGACCCATGGCTATCTCCCTGCTCGGTGTGGTCAGGCCCCGGCTCTTTCGTCGACGAGGACATGGATCAGCGTGAGGGTTACGGCCTTCGCCATCAGGCGGCAGGACGCATCGCCAATCTCGTTCGCCTCGAACCGACCAAGCACTTCGAAGCCGACGCCGTAGCCAAGGCCGTCTAGGATCAGCGCCACGGGCCGTTCGGCATCGTCGGTGCGGGCGATCGTCACCTTGATCTCGCCGAACTCGGCATGGGTCTCGAAGTACCTGAAGCGCTCCACGACCAGTCCGTCATCAGGCAGCGGTGGAGGTAGGCCCGCATGTCCTCCGAAAGGTTCATGCAGGCCTGAAGGTCGTTCCAGGCGTGCCAGGGCAGCTGCGTGCCGGCGATCGGGGAACGGTAGAGCCGCAGCGGCTTGCCGTTCACGCAGCCGACGTGGAGCTTCGAGACGAGCGTCGTCATGGCGGGTTCCTCGGCGGAGCAGCGCGCACGCCGCCCGGTGCGTTCTAGGATCAGTGGCCGGGCCGGCGTCGCGCCATTCGCTGGGGTGCTTGCCAGTCGCGCGAGTTGCGCCGATGGTCGGCACGGGTTGCGTCGAGCAACCGTGTGGGTTCCACCCACAGGGCCATGGGCGGCCCCATACCCTTGGTGTAAAGCCGACCCGCTCGACGCAGCCTACCGAAGACCGTGATTGGAACGGCATGAGCGGCGACGACAGCGAGCACTTGGATGAGTTCGGCGATGTGCCGCCGATCGAACTGCTAATCGATCCGATCGCTGAAATCCCCGAAGCCGAACTGACCTTGCTTGGCGAGTTCATGGCTTGGACGGCGTACATCGAAGTCGATATGTTTCTGCTGTATTTGCTTGCAAATCCAGGCAGCGAAGTTCAGAGGCGCAAGGAGTTCTATAGAGATACGTCTGGCCTGAGCAGAAGAATAGCGCTCGTTCGAACGTCCTTCGAGGGCAAATTGGAGGGCGTCCAGAAAGAGGCGTTGAGGATCTTACTTGAACGCGCGACGATACTTTCGAGAGCGCGGAACGAATGGGCGCATAACCCGATGATTCGATTTGGCCCCGAGCGCTTACTAGTTCGGTGGATCGTCGGATCAGGTGATTTCGCCGGCCGTCTCGTGAAGGTCGATGGCGCTGCGATCCGGCCTCACCTTCGAGACCTGCAACAGCTTCACCAGGGCTTCACAAACCTCGCTTCGCTCATCCGATCGCCCGGAGGCGAAAGCTACGCGATCGCGTTCGGAGAGAAGACCGAGCGGCTTGAGGCGCAGATTGCCCGCCTCATCAGCCCGCCAGACAAGACCGACGACTGAGCTTGCCGAAGGTCGGCCCGATCATGGGTCGTTGCCTGCCCCGGCAGGCCTCGTCACGGACAGCCGATGCCCCCCCTTGAGGCGTGTAGGCCTCGATCATGCGCCGGCCGCCTTCCGGGCTTCTGCCTCACGCCCGGCGAGCCAAGCGTTCAGTGTTTATCGCCGAGCGCAGGTCAGCTTGCCGATCTTGAACGTCGGGAAGGTGCCCTTGTCCGACAGGCGCCGAGCCTGGGGCACTTTTAAACCGAGATGGGCTGCGATGGTCGGCATTCCGTAGAGCAAATCTCGTGCGTTAAGGTCGTCATCGGTGCGCACCATCGCCTCGCCTTCTTGTTGCGGCCTTGTCGTCGCCATGTCGCGTCCAGGTGCCGTCAGACTATCTCAAGTCATTGATATTGCTTGGATCAGGTTGCTAGCCGTCGCCGCACGAAAAAGCCGCCAGAAGGCAGCTAAGTCATTGTTAAACATTGTATAATTAGAGCTGTTGGTGCTTCTTCGGGAACAGCCAGACGAGCTCGATCAGGTCGCGGCGGTCGAGATCCGCCAGACGGCCGATCGGTATCGCGAACGAGGGAAACCGCTGACGCACGCTCTCGGGCGGCGAGCGGACATCGCGCCAGCCCGGCGCGGTCGCCTCGACCAACGCGCGCCTCGCCTCGCGATCCGGGATGGCGTCCTCCGCTTCTCGTAAAGGTCGGCCTCAGGGATCTCGACTCCCACGGCTGGCTGGCCGGACGCCGAACTATCACCTGTCGTCGCGGTCGGATCGGCCCGAGACATGTATCCAGTGGACCGATGGTCGACGCGGCTCCGGTGCTGGCACTGCACCGGAGCCGCCACAGAGGCTCGGCGACACCCTCTACCTGCTGGCGGCCCTGGCCGGCGGCCTGTTCTCGGCCGTGGCCTGGCTCCGCCAGCGGTTGGCCGGCCTGCGCCGCGAACGGATCGACGAGGTGACGGATCGGCTGCTGGCGATCATCGACGAGGCCCCGACGCTGCGCGACCCGGCCGCCATCGAGGCCCTGAACAGCGAGATCGACCGGCTCGCGACGGACGTGGTCCGCTACGCCCGCGAGCGCGCGCCGGAGATGCGGACCATGGCCGCCGTCGGCATCGCCATCGAGACCGCGAAGGCGACCGTGGCCGATGCCCGCAACGCGGTGTCCGGAGGCGACGCCCCCGGCAGCAAGCCGCCCTTCAAGCCGAGGCTTCACCTGGCGGGCGGCGGCGAGGGCTGACGGCGCTTCGCGCCTGCCGAGGATGCCCGAAAGGATTTCGGCGCGACCCCGGCTTCGGCGGCGACGTCACGTCCTCGCGGTCACCGGCTGGCCGGCCGAGCCGAAGCCGCGCTTCGCGCCGGCGCGGTTGACGACGCCGAACCGCAGCACCGCCTGCTCCAAGTAGTCGATCGCCGCCACCAGGTGATCGCGGGCCGCCTCGATCGCCTCGGCCCCGTCCTCCGGCCGGGTGTCGGCGAGCTTCACCGCGGCGATCAGCACGCGGTCGCGCTCGTCCTCGATCCGCCGGTCGCGCTCGACCGAGCCGCGGATCTCGGCATCGAAGGCATCGACCATCGACCACGGGAGGGCGTCCGCACCGGCAGGGCCGACGAACTTCTCGGCGTGGCGCCGGGCGGCGGCGGTGGCCCGTCGCAGGCTGGAGGCGAGCTCGGCGTCCATGGGGTTGTTCCGATCCTTGTACGCTGCACCGACGGTTTCAGCGCACGCGCGTTCCCTCCCTACACCCCGACGCGCCGTCATGCAGGCGCCGACCTAAGGCGGAGCCTGACGACGGGATGGCCCTGGGCGGGCGCAACGCGCCCGGCCCGAGCGTCAGGGCAGGGGCGCCTCGCGCGTCATCCAGGCCTCGATCCGGGTGACGTCGGCCTGCGACAGGCCGTGGCCGCCCGGGAGGACCGCGTACTCGACGCGGGCGCCCGCCGCGGCGAGCAGCGCGGCCAGCCCTGCCGCGTTGTCGCCCGGGACGATCGGGTCGGCCGCGCCCGAGAGCATCAGCACCGGCCGGCCCGAGAGGTCCGCCGGCGCGGGGTCGGACAGCGGCATCATCGCCCGGAGCAGCACGGCGCCCGCCAGCGCCTCGGGGTGCAGCAGCAGCATCGCGGCGGCGATGTTGGCCCCGTTCGAGAAGCCGAGCGCCCACGGCGCCGGAAGCCCGTAGCGCGCCCGCGCCGCGGCGACGAACCCGGCGAGGTCGGCCGCCCGGCGCCGCACGTCCGCAGCATCGAACACGCCCTCGGACAGCCGGCGGAAGAAGCGCGGCATGCCGTTCTCGAGGACCGGCCCGCGCGGCGACAGCAGGGCCGCGCCGGGAGCGACCATGCGACCGAGGGGCAGCAGGTCGGTCTCGTCGCCGCCGGTGCCGTGCAGGAGGAGGAGGGGCGGGACGGGGGCGCGGCCCGGCTCGAAGCGGTGGACGAAGCCGAGATCGGGGTTGGGCATGTTCGGGCTCCCAAAGCGTGGGGCAGGACGATCCCGCCCCGCATTCGCGCGGAGCGGGACGACGGATCAGGCGAGGTCGGGCAGCGCGGCCGCGATCCGCGCCCGGTGCGGCTCGAGGCCGGCGGGCAGCTTCAAGGCGCTGCCCAGGGTGGCGAGCGGCTCGTCGACGGTGAAGCCCGGCACGTCGGTCGCGATCTCGAACAGCACGCCGCCGGGCTCGCGGAAATACACCGAGCGGAAGTACTGGCGGTCGCGCTGCTCGGTCACGGCGAGGCGGTGGTGGGTCGAGAGCCGCTCGACCATCGCCGCCTGGGCCGCGTCGTCGGCCGCCCGGAAGGCGATGTGGTGCACCGATCCGGCCCCCGGCCGCCCGCTCGAACGGTCGGCCGCCGTGGCGAGCGTCACGAACCCGCCGGCCGCCGCGCTGCCGGCGAAGCGGATCGATGCGCCGTCGCGTGCGGCCTCGCGGAACCCGAGGCCGTCGGTGAGGATCGCGGCGGTCGGGCCGGTCTCGGCCAGGAGCAGCGTGACGCCGTGAAGGCCGCGCAACGCGTGCTCGGCCGGCACGTCGCCGCCGTCCCGGGTCGGCGCCGGGCCGGCCTCCTCGACGCCCACCAGGGCCAGCCGCATCCCGTCGGGATCGCGGAAGCGCAGGATCGGCTCGCCGAACGCGCTCGACGGCGCCTGGTGGTCGACATTCATCGCGACGAAGCGGTGGATCCACCAGCCGATCGAGGCCCGCGGCACCCGGAAGGCGGTCTCCTGCGTCTCGCCGACCCCGACCCGGCCGGCGGCCGCATGCGCGATCGGGAAGAAGGTCAGCAGCGTGCCGGGCTGCCCGGCCTCGTCGCCGTAATAGAGATGGTAGGTGCCCGGGTCGTCGAAGTTGACGGTCGTCTTGACGAGCCGCAACCCGAGCACGCGGGTGTAGAAGTCGCGGTTGCGTGCCGCCGGGCCGGAAAAGGCGGTGACGTGGTGGAGGCCGATCTCGGACATGAGGCTTCTCCTGCCTGGCGCCCCTGGGCGCTGGTGATGGACCTCACTTGAGGATTGCCCCGACCGATTGAAATCGAAACGATGGAAACGCATCGTTTCTGATGTCACATCGAACGGTCCGCCCGCCTTCGGCGACCTTCGGCGTGGCCGGGCGACGCTCCGGCTGCTATGGCGGGGCGTTCGACACGCGGGGAGACGGCGAATTTCCGACGATGCATGGGCGACCGCGCTGGGGCTGCTCGCGGTCCTCGTCCTGGTGCTGGCCAACGGGTTCTTCGTGGCGGCGGAGTTCGCCCTGGTCTCGGTACGCCGGAGCCGCGTCGCCGAGCTCGTCTCCGAGCGGCGCGCGAACGCGACGGCGCTGCAGCGGGCGACCGACCGCCTCGATGCGCATCTCGCCGCGACGCAGCTCGGCATCACCCTGTCGTCGCTGGCGCTCGGCTGGGTCGGCGAGCCGGCGCTCGCCCACCTGATCGCGCCGGCGGTCGACGGGCTGCCGCTGTCGCTCGGGCCGGTGGCCGCCCACTCCATCGCGGTGGCGATCGCCTTCGCCCTGATCACGTCGCTGCACATCGTGCTCGGCGAGCTCGCGCCCAAGAGCCTCGCCCTCCAGCGCAGCGAGCGCACCGCGCTCGCGGTGGTCCGCCCCCTGGCCCTGTTCCTGTTCGTGTTCCGGCCGGCGATCCTGTTCCTCAACGGGCTCGGCAACGGCGTGCTGCGGCTGTTCGGACTCCAGCCGGGCCACGGCGAGGGCTCGCTGCACTCGACCGCCGAGCTCAACCTGCTGATCCAGGCGAGCCAGGAGGCCGGCCTGATCCGCGAGGTCCAGCAGGAGGCGGTGGAGCGGATCTTCGCCATCGGCGAGCGCCGGGTCAGCGACATCATGACCCCGCGCCACGAGGTCGAGTGGGTCGACGCCGACGCGGAGCAGGAGGCGATCCTCAAGGCCATGCGCGCCTGCGGGCACGCTCAGGTGGTGGTCAGCCGGGGCCAGGTCGACGAGCTCGTCGGCGTGGTCCGCAAGCAGGACCTGCTCGATCAGGTGCTCGACGGGCGGGCGATCGACATCGCCTCCGCGACGCAGGCGCCGATCGTCGTCCACGAGAGCATGACGATCCTGGCGGTGCTGGAGACCTTCCAGAGCCAGCCGATGCGCATGGCCGTGGTCGTGGACGAGTACGGCACCCTGGAGGGCATCGTCACCCAGACGGACCTGCTCGAGGCGATCGCCGGCGACATCCCGGAGCCCGGCGAGGAGCCCGACGTGGTCGAGCGGGCCGACGGCTCGCTCCTGATCGACGGGATGATCCCGGCCCGCCAGGCGTTCGAGCGGCTCGGGCTCGCCGAGCCGCCGGATTCCGACGACTTCACGACGCTGGCCGGCTACGTGATCTACCAGCTCGGCCGCATCCCTGCGGCGGGCGACGCCTTCGAGGCCGGCGGCTGGCGCTTCGAGGTCATCGACATGGACGGGCGCCGGATCGACAAGGTGCTGGCCGCCCGCGCCACCGCGTAGCACACCGGACGCCCCGGCCGAGGCGGCGGGGTGGGAGGCGAACCCCGACATGGCCGACGGCCCCGAGATCCCGATGCCCGGCCGCGCCGCGCTGCCCCGCACGGCCCCGCCGGCGGTCGGCCTCGCCGAGGCCGTCCCCGTCTGGGGCCGCATCGCCGCGCTCTCCTTCGGCGGCCCGGCCGGGCAGATCGCGGTGATGCACCGCATCCTGGTCGAGGAGCGGCGCTGGATCTCCGAGGACCGCTTCCTGCACGCGCTGAACTTCTGCACGCTGCTTCCGGGGCCGGAGGCGCAGCAGCTCGCGACCTATATCGGCTGGCTGATGCACGGCACGCGCGGCGGGCTGGTCGCGGGCGGCCTGTTCGTGCTGCCGGGCCTCGTCGCGATCATGGCGCTGAGCTGGGTCTACGCGCTGTCGGGCAACGTCGGCGTCGTCGCCGGCCTGTTCTTCGGGTTGAAGGCGGCGGTGCTGGCCATCGTCGCCGAGGCGGTGCTCCGCATCGGCCGGCGCGCCCTGAGGAGCGCACCGATGGTCGCGCTGGCGGCGGCCTCGTTCGTCGCGCTGTTCCTGTTCGACCTGCCGTTCCCGCTGATCGTCCTGGCCGCGGGCCTCGCCGGCTATCTCGGGGGCCGGGCCGGCCTGCCGCAGTTCCGAGTCGGCGGCGGCCACGGAGCGGCCGGCAGGACGGATGCCGGACCGTACCTCATCGGCGACGCGGCGCTGCCGCAGGAGCGGGACGCCCCCGCGCGCACGCTCCTGACGGCGGTTGTCTGGGCCGCGCTCTGGCTGACGCCGGTCGCGGCGATCGTCGCCATCCTCGGGCCCGACAACGTGTTCGGGCAGATCGCCCTGTTCTTCTCGAAGATGGCGATGGTGACCTTCGGCGGCGCCTACGCGGTGCTGGCCTACGTCGCCCAGCAGGCGGTCGGGCAGTTCGGCTGGCTCCGGCCGGGCGAGATGCTCGACGGGCTCGGCATGGCCGAGACGACGCCGGGGCCGCTGATCATGGTCACGCAGTTCGTCGGCTTCCTGGCCGCGTTCCGCAATCCGGGCAGCCTGCCGCCGCTGCTCGCCGGCACGCTCGGGGGCCTGCTCACCACCTGGGTCACCTTCGCGCCGTGCTTCCTCTGGATCTTCGTCGGCGCGCCCTACGTCGAGCGCCTGCGCGGCGACCGGGCGCTGGCCGGCGCGCTCTCGGCGATCACGGCGGCGGTGGTCGGGGTGATCCTGAACCTCGCGGTCTGGTTCGCGCTGCACACGCTGTTCGCCCGCCTCGAACCCGTCGCCCTCGGGCCGATCCGCCTCGAGCTTCCGGTGCTCGCGAGCCTGAATCCGTGGGCGCTCGTCCTCGCCGTCGCGGCGCTCGCCGCCGTGTTCCGGCTCAAGGCCGGCGTGATCCCGACGCTGGCGGCCTGCGCGGCGGCCGGCATCCTCCTGCACCTCGCCGGCCTGGTCGGATAGGCTGCGCGCGCGTCGTCGGGAACCGCGCCGCTGCGAAGGCGGCGACGCGGCTCAGGTTCACGTGCACCGGCGATCACCAGCGATGATGCCAGCCGCCGTGGTGGCCGCCCCATCCGCGATGGCCGCCCCATCCGCGGTGCCAGCCGCCCCAGCCGACGTGACGGTGGCCGCCCCAGCGATGCCAGCGCGGGCCGTAGGCGAAGCGCCGGTAGCCGTAGAAGGCGGGGCGATGCACGAAGCGACGGTAGACGAACGGCCGGTAGCCGAAGTTCGGGCGGCAATAGCCGTAGAACCCGCGGTGGAATCCGGGGCCGCAGCCGTCGCGGGCCTCGGCGGCGCCGGCGCTCGCGCCGACGAGGCCGAGGGCGACGATCCCCGCCGCGACCGGGGTGGTGATGAACGATGCCTTCATGGGATTCTCCTGTGACGGGTGAGGGCCGGCGGCACGCCGCCGGCATCGGTCGTTCGTGACGGGTCGTCAGAAGCGGTTCGGCCGGCAGCGTCGGCCGGCCGGGCCGATGTGGAAGCCCGGCGGGCACGAGCGGCCGCGGACGTAGCCGCCGGCCTGCCCGCCGGGTCGGCAGCCGCCGTAGGGTCCGCGATGGCCGAACGGGCCGCAGCCGCCGTAGACCTGGACGATGGTCGCGTCCGGGCCGGCGAGCCCGGCGAGGGGAAGCGCCGAGGCCGGGGCGGCCGCGGCGAGGGTGCTGGCCAAGCTGCCGGCGAGGATGCAGGCGCCGAGATGTCGTCTCACCATTCGAGTCTCCTGGACATGGAAGGCGCGGCCCGTCCGGCCGCACCGGGATCTTCCGGGTTCGAACCCCGGAAACAGGGGATCAGGCGAGGAGGTCGCGCATCGGCGCGACGCCTCCGCTGCCCGGGAAGACGGTGTCGGCCAGCGCCCGGTCGGGGAGGCCGAGATGGTCGCGCAGGACGCCCTTCAGCACGGCGCGCAGGTCCGTGGTCGGGCGCAGGTCGCGGCCCTCGAGCAGGGCCGCGGGTGCGAGGCCCGGCCAGTCGGCGACGACCCGCCCACCGGCCACCGCGCCGCCGGCGAGGAAGGCGGCCGCCGCGGTGCCGTGGTCGGTCCCGTCGGTGCCGTTGGCGTGCGCGGTGCGGCCGAACTCGGTGGCGACCGCGACCACGGTGTCGCCCCAGGCGGGGCCGAGCTCCGCCTTCAGCGCCGCCAGCGCGTCGTCGAGCGCCTTGAGGAGGTGGGCGAGGCGGCCCGAGGCCGGCCCCTCCGCGGCATGGGTGTCCCAGCCGTCGAGCGCCAGGGTCGCGATCCGAGGCCCGTCGGGGCGGGCGAGCATCCGCCCCGCCGCCGCGGCCAGGGTGGCGTAGATGCGGCCGGGACCGCCGACCGCTTGCCCCCCCTCCGGCAGCATCGCGTCGAGACGGTTGCTTTCGGTCAGCGCCGCCAGCAGGGCCGGATCGCGCTCGCCGTAGAGACGCTCCAGCCGCATCACCGTGTCGTCGAGCGGCGCGCGCAGGTTGCCGGGCGACCAGCTCATCACCGGGGCGGGCCCGCGCATCACCAGGGGCACCGTCGCGCCGCAGGCGAAGAGGTCGCGTCCGCGGGCCGGGCCGGCGGACGGCAGCAGGGCGGCCGCGCGATTGAGCCAGCCGGTCCCGCTGCCGTTCGGGCTCGGGGTGCCGTTCTCCAGGACGTCCTGCCCGTCGAAATGCGAACGCTCGCGATAGGGCGTCGCCACCGCGTGCAGCATCAAGGCCTCGCGGGCATCGAACAGCCCCTTGAGGAACGGCAGGTTCGGGTTGAGGCCGAACAGGCCGCCGAACGGCAGCGCCGCGCCGGCGCCCGACGCCGGCAGTGCCAGCGGGCCGCGCAAGGCGGCATAGGCCGGATCGCCGATCGCCGGGAGGAAGGCGAGACCGTCGAGCGCGCCGCGCAGGATCACGAAGACGAAGCGCGGGTCGCGGGTCGCGGCCGAAGCGATCCGCGGCATCAGGCCGGCGGCCGCGAGCGTCGAGCCGGCGGCGAGCAGGCCGCGACGGGTCGGCAGGCTGCCGCAGGTCGGTGGGTTGAGCCGCATCGCGCTATCTCCGCTGGAATTCCGGGCTCATCAGGAGCAGGGCGAGGCCCTGCGCCCCGGTCTCGGCCCGGGCGATCTCGCGCCGGGTCGGCGCGGAGAGCAGCGGACCGAACGCGTCCTCGGCGAGCGCGACCGGGTTGCCGGCGTGCGGCGCCCGCTCGCAGGCTTCGGCGGCCCAATCGATCCGGGCCTTGAAGGCGTGCGGCGCGAGCCATTCGGCGGCGGCGTCCGGCCAGCCGCGGGGGCTCGGCGGCGCGAAGGTGCGCTGCCCGAAGGCGGCGAGCGCCCGCGGCACGCGGCCGTCGCGTCGGTCGGCACCGGGGACGAGCCGGAGCGCGCTCAGCACGAACTCGTAGGGCGTCTTGAACTTGCGCGGCGCCGGCTCCCACGCCTCCGGCGTCGCGACCAGCGCGGCGGCCATCGCGGCGAGATCGCCGTCGCCGTCGCGATAGGCGGCGGCGAGCCGCGCCACCGCGCCCTCGGGCGGATCGTCGGCGATGAAGTGGATCGCGAGCTTGCGGGCGAGATGGCGGGCCGTCGCCGGATGGCGCGCGAGCGCGTCCAGCACCGCGTCGCCCTGCTCCAGGCCGCCCGGTTCGTAGGTCCGGCCGAGGATCGTCGCCGGGCCGGGCTCGTGCCGGCTCGCGGCGAACAGGAAGCGCCCGGCATCCGGCCGGTCGGCCCGCGGCGGCACCCAGCCCCGGCCGGTGAGAACCCCGGCCAGCGCCGTGACGTCGGCCTGGCCGTAGCCGCCGTCGACGCCGAGCGTGTGCAGCTCCAGCGTCTCGCGGGCGAGGTTCTCGTTGAGGCCGAGGCCGCGCCGTGCCCCGGCCGGGGAGCCGGGGCCGACGGAGCGCTGATTGTCGAGGTAGACCAGCATCGCCGGGTGGCGCTGCACCGCCCGCAGCATGTCGGCGAAGCGCCCGAGCACGTGCGGGCGGATCGCCTCGCGCTCGAAGGCGCCGGCCAGCACGCGGACCGGCCCCTTGTCGCTCGAGACCGCGAAGTGGTTGGCGAAGAAAAGCGCCAGCCGCTCGACGAAGCCGGCCTCCGTCGCCGCGCCGTGCGCGAGCCGGGCCTCGACCTCGGCGCGCTCGATGGTTCGCCGGACCTGCCCGGGGTCGGCGGACGGCGGAGGCGCGGGCTGGGGGGGCGCAGCCGGCATCGAAGCGGGTTCGGCCGCCGCCCGGTCCCGCTTGGCGTTCCGGGCCTGCGCGAGGCTGCGAGCCGCCGCATCGGACGGCAGGAGCGCGGGATCGTCGATCAGGGCCGCCGCGGGCTGGGACAGCTGCGCGGCGAGCCATCCGCGGGGATCGCCGGCGATGCGGGCGGTCTCGCCCGGCCGTGCGCCGATCCCGAACCGGTTGAGTGCAAGGACCGCATCCGTGGTCATCGCTTCGATCCCTCGCGGCGCGCCGAACCGGCGGCCTGGATCGGACCTTCGCGCCCGCCTGTCGCGCAACAATCCCAGGTTCGAAGACTTTCTTGCCGAGCTGTCGCAGGCCCGGCGGGCGGTTACATCTTGCGACGTTGTTTCCGCGCGGTCCGGCCGGCCCGGCCGCTAGGATCGGCCGGCGGAAGGCCCGACGACGAAGGCTCGACGACATGGACGCTGCCCACCTGCTGGTCGTCGACGACCACCGCGACATCCGCGATCCGCTGGCCGCCTACCTGCGCCGGCACGACCTGCGGGTGAGCGTGGCGGCCGACGCCGCGGCGGCGCGGGCGATCCTCGGCACCAGCGCCATCGACCTCGTCGTCCTCGACGTGATGATGCCCGGCGAGGACGGGCTCTCGCTCTGTCGCCACATCCGCGAGGTGCACGACACGCCGGTGATCCTGCTGACGGCGATGGCCGAGCAGACCGACCGCATCGTCGGGCTGGAGATCGGCGCGGACGACTACGTGACCAAGCCGTTCGACCCGCGGGAGCTGCTCGCCCGGGTGAAGAACCTGCTGCGCCGGGCCGCCGCCCTGCCGCGCGAGCGCGCCGAACCCGGCGCGCGGCGCCTCGCCTTCGACCGCTGGATCCTGGATAGCGACCGGCGCGAGCTCGTCGACGGGGCGGGCGAGGCGGTCGTGCTCAGCACCGCGGAGTTCCGCCTGCTCGCCGCGCTGGTGCGGCGCCCGCGGGTGGTGCTGTCGCGCGACCAGCTCCTCGACCTGACGAGCGGCCGCACCGCCCAGGCCTTCGACCGCAGCATCGACAACCAGGTCAGCCGGCTTCGGCGCAAGCTCGAGCGCGACCCGGCCCATCCCGAGCTGCTCAAGACGGTGTGGGGCGGCGGCTACGTCTTCGCCACCGACGTGCGGGAGGTCCGGTGAGCCGCCTCATGCCGCGCTCGCTCGTCTGGCGGCTGGCGCTGCTCCTGGTGCTGGCGGTGGTGGCCGCGCAGGCCGCGGCCTTCGCGATGTTCGCGAGCGAGGCGACCCGCGTCGGGCGCGCCGCCGGCCGCACCCAGGTGATCGACCGCATCGCCATCCTCGTCCGCCTGCTCGACACGGTGCCGGCGGACGCCGTCCCAGGCACCATCGCGGCCTTCAACTCGCCCAGGCACCACTTCTCGATCGGCCCGGCGAGCCTCGTCCCCGACGGGGCGATGGACGCCGACGAGGCCCGGCTGGCGCACGGCCTCGACCGCCGCCTGCAGGCGGATGCGACCGAGGCGCGCCTGCTCCTGGTCAAGCGCGACTCGGTCAGGCGCGACGTCGCCGACGTCGCCGACGACCCGCCGGCCGAGGGGCGCCGGGCCAAGCCGGAGGCACTCCAGGTCTCGGTGCACCTCGCCGACGGGCGCTGGCTCAACGGCGAGGCGCCGGTCGCGCTGCCGACGCCGCCCTGGATGCGCATCGGCCTGTTCCAGATCGCCGCCAGCGTCGTCGCCGTGCTCGCCGTGGTCGGTCTCGGGCTGCGCGGGGTGGTCGGGCCGGTGACAGCCCTGGCGCAGGCCGCCGAGGAGGCCGGGCGCGGCACGATGGTCGCGCCGTTGCCGGAATCGGGCCCCGCGGAACTGCGGACGATGACGATCGCCTTCAACCGGATGCAAGCACGGCTCCGGGCCTACGTCGACGATCGCACCCGGATGCTCGCCGCCGTCAGCCACGACCTGCGCACGCCGATCGCCTCGCTGTGGCTGCGCGCGGAGATGGTGGAGGACGAGGACCTCCGCGCCGGCATGGTGCGGACGCTGGGCGACATGAAGCGGATGGTGGAGGCGACGCTGTCCTTCGCCCGCGACGACGCCGCCTCGCAGGCGAGCGGCCCCCTCGACCTCGCCGAGCTCGCCCGCACGCTGGCCTCGGACCACGCCGCGCTCGGCCGCGACGTCACCCTGTCGGCCCCAGAAGCCCTTCCCTTCGCCGGCCGGCCCGACGCCCTGAGGCGGGCGCTCGACAACCTCGTCGAGAATGCGGTCCGCTACGGGCGACGCGCGCGCCTCGCGCTCGATCGCGACGGCGCGGACGTGCGCATCCGGGTCGAGGACGACGGGCCGGGCATCCCTGCCGACCGGGTCGAGGCGATGTTCGAGCCTTTCGCCCGGCTCGACGATTCGCGCAGCGACGAGACCGGCGGCACCGGCCTCGGGCTCGCCATCGCGCGCTCGGCGATCCGCGCGCATGGCGGTGAGATCCGGCTGCACAACCTGCCGCAAGGGGGCCTGCGCGCGGAGGTCGTCCTGCCGGGGGCGGGACGCTGACGCCGGTCGCGGCGTTCAGCCGGTCTCCGGCGCCGCGCGCATGAAACCGAAGTCGCAGCCCGCGTCGGCCTGCTCGACCGTCTCGTAGAGCAGGCGCGCGTAGCCGCGGGCGGCCCAGGCCGGGCGCTCGGCCGGACCCGCCTCGGACCGGCGCCGCTCCAGCTCGGCGTCGTGCACTAGGAGATCGATGCGACGGGCCGCCGTGTCGAGGCGGATGCGGTCGCCGGTGCGGACGAGCCCGAGCGGGCCGCCGTCGGCCGATTCCGGGGTGACGTGCAGCACGATCGTGCCGAAGGCGGTGCCGCTCATCCGCGCATCGGAAATGCGGACCATGTCCTTCACCCCAGCGGCGAGGATCTTCTTCGGGATCGGCAGGTAGCCGGCCTCGGGCATGCCGGGCGCGCCCTTGGGGCCCGCGTTCTGCAGGACGAGCACGTCGTCGGGGCCGACGTCGAGGTCGGGATCGTCGATCCGCGCGGTCATGTCGGGGATCGAGGCGAACACCACCGCGCGGCCCTCGTGCTGGAGCAGCGCCGGGCTCGCGGCGCTGTGCTTGATCACGGCGCCCCGCGGCGCGAGGTTGCCGCGCAGCACCGCCATCGCGCCCAGCGGCTTGATCGGGTTGTCCCGCGACCGGATCACCGTCTGGCCCGGGACGTCCTCGGCCGCCGCGGCCACGTCGCGGAGCGTCCCGCCGGCCACCGTCCCGGCGTCGAGGTCGATCAGGTCCCCAAGCTGCGCCATCAGCTTCGGGACGCCGCCGGCATGGTGGAAATGCTCCATGTAGTGGTCGCCGGACGGCTTCAGATCGACCAGCACCGGCACCGCACGGCCGAGCCGGTCGAAGGCGTCGAGGTCGATTCCGTGCGGCGTGCGGTTGGCGATGGCGGTGAGGTGGATCAGCCCGTTGGTCGAGCCGCCGATCGCCTGGAGCACCACCTGCGCGTTGCGGAAGGCGTCCGGCGTCAGGAGTTCGCTCGGGCGGGGACCGCCAGAGGCCGCCATCTCGGCGGCGCGCCGGCCGCTCGCCTCGGCGAGGCGGATGCGCTCGGCGTGTGGCGCGGGGATCGTCGCCGACATCGGCAGCGACAGGCCGAGCGCCTCGGCGATGCAGGCCATGGTGCTGGCCGTGCCCATCACCATGCAGGTGCCGACGGAGGGCGCGAGCCGGCCCTCGACGGCGGCGATCTCGGCCTCGTCGAGCTGGCCGGCACGGTGCGCGCTCCAGAGCCGGCGGCAATCGGTGCAGGCGCCCAAAACCTCGCCCTTGTGGTGGCCCACCACCATCGGCCCGGTCGGGATCACCACCGTCGGCAGGTCGGCGCTGGCCGCAGCCATGATCTGGGCCGGAAGGGTCTTGTCGCAGCCGCCGATGACGATCACCGCGTCCATCGGCTGGGCGCGGATCATCTCCTCGGTCTCCATCGCCATCAGGTTGCGCAGGAACATCGAGGTCGGGTGCGCGAAGCTCTCGTGGATCGAGATGGTGGGGAACACCATCGGCATCGCGCCGGCGAGCATGACACCGCGCTTGGCCGCCTCGATCAGCGCCGGCACGTTGCCGTGGCATGGATTGAAGTCGCTGGCCGTGTTGGTGATGCCGACGATCGGCCGGTCGAGGGCGTCGTCGGAATAGCCCGCCGCCTTGATGAAGGCCTTGCGCAGGAACAGCGAGAACCCGGCATCGCCGTAGCTGGTGAGACCCTTTCGCAGACCCTTGCTCATCGTGCCGTTCCTCGCTCCGATCCAGGTTCACACACTCGGCGGCTCAGTTTCGGATCGGGGGCCGACCGGCTCCCTCTCCCTTTGGGAGAGGGTTGAAGTGAGAGGCGTGACCTCTCCGGAAAGCTCACGCCCCTCATCCTGTCCTTCTCCCCCATGGGAGAAGGGACCCGCGCGATGTCACGGCTCCCAAGCGCCGTGTGCGCCCGCCTCCGCGCGCGCACCGCCAGCCGTCAGCGTTCCAGCGCGGCCGGGTTCACGAGGTTCCGCGGCCGCTCGCCGGACAGGATCCTGAGCATCTCCTCCACCGCCCCGAGGCCCATCGCGCGCAGACTCGTGGCGGTGGTTCCGGCGACGTGCGGCGTCAGCAGCAGGTTCGGGCAGGCGTGGAGCGGATGGTCGGGCGCCAGCGGCTGATGCTCGAACACGTCGAGCGCCGCGCCGCCGAGCCGGCCCGCGTTCAGCGCCGCCACCACCGCATCGGTCACGACGATCGGCCCGCGGGCGACGTTGATCAGCACCGCACCCGGGCGCATCCGCCCGATCAGCGCGGCGTCGACCAGCCCGCGCGTGGCGTCGGTGAGCGGGCAGGCAATCACCACCGCGTCGCTGCCCGAGAACAGCGTCGCGACGTCCACCGGCTCGACGAGCCCGCCATGGTCCGATGCGGTCCGCGACGCCCCGAGCACGCGCAGGCCGAAGCCGTGGCGGGCGATTCCCGCGACGCGGCGGCCGATCTCGCCCATCCCGAGGATGCCGAGCGTGGTGCCGCCGATCTCGGCGAGGTCGTTGGCGCGGGTCTTGGCCGCGAGCCAGCCGTCCCGGCGCAGCCCGGCATCGACGTCGGCGAGCCGCCGCCGCAGGGCGAGGAGGGCGGAGAGGACGTACTCGGCCACCGCCCCGGTGTTGCTGCCGGGCAGGTTCGCCACCGGGATCCCGCGGGCGGTGGCGGCCGCCAGCGGCACGAAGTCCAGCCCGACGCCGTGGCGGACGATGCCGCGAAGCTTCGGCGCGTGGTCGAGGATGTCGTCGGGCAGCTGCGCGCGCACGATCATCCCGGCGGCGTCGGGGGCGAGCGCACGCAGGGAGGACGCCGCCGTGTCGGGGGCGACGACGACGCGGGCATGGGGCGCCAGCATCGCGACCGCGTCGGGGTGGATCGGGTTGGTGAGGAGGACGAGGGGCAGGGGGGTCAAGGAACGGCCTTTCTCGCCTTGGGCAACTCAGCCCGTGAAGCGCGCCAGCGTGACCGCCGTGTCACCGTAGGTCCGCCGTTCCAGGTCCGTGAACCCCGCCGGCAGAGCGACGACCGCGTCGGCGGATTCCTCGATCACCACCAGGGCGTCGGGCGTCAACCAGCCGCCCTGCGCGGCCGCCGTCAGCGCTGCGGGCGCCAGGTCGCGGCCGTAGGGCGGATCGCAGAACACCAGGGAGAAGCGACCGGTGGTGCCCGAGGGGCCGAGCTTGGTCGCGTCCCGCCGGAACAGGCGGGTGCGCCCCTCGGCGCCGAACTGCTCGATGTTCTCGCGGATGACGCCGCGCGCCTCCGCCCCCTCGTCGACCAGCAGCGCGTAGGCCGCGCCGCGGGACAGCGCCTCGAAGCTCAGCGCGCCGGTGCCGGCGAACAGGTCGAGGATGCGGGCGCCCGGCACCGCGTCGTCGTAGGCGTGGGCCAGAACGTTGAACAACGCCTCCCGCAGGCGGTCCGAGGTCGGGCGGATCGCGTCGGAGCGCGGGGTGGCGAGGCGCCGGCCGCGCCAATCCCCGCCGACGATCCTCACCGCCCGCCGCGGCCGGGCGGACGGCCGCCGCCGGGCCGACCGCCGGGCTTCGCACCGAACCCGCCGGACGGCTTGCCCCCGAACCCGCCGGGCTTGCCGCCCGCCGGACGACCGGCCCCGCCGCCGGGTCGGCCCTGGCCGCCCTTGAACCCGCCCTCGCCGCGCGGCTTGAAGCTGCCCTCGACGCGGCCCTTGTAGCCGGTCTCGCGCTCGCCGCCGGGCTTGCCGCCGAAGCCGCCCGACGGCTTTCCGCCGAAGCCGCCGGGCTTCGCACCAAATCCGCCGGGCTTGCCGCCGAAGCCGCCGGGTCGATCGCCCGGCTGCCCGGCCGGCTTCTTGCCCTGGTAGCCGCGCCCCTCCGGGCGGGCGCCCTCGGCGCGGCCGCCGTCCCGGCGCTCGCCCTGGTACCCGCGCGATTCATTGCGGTCGCCGCGCGGGCGCTCGCCGGACTCCTGCCCGCGGAACCCCGTGCCGCGATCGCTGCGCGGGGGCCCGCGATCCGCGCCCTCGTTGAAGCGCGGGGTGTAGGGCCGCTCCGGGCGGGCGCCCGCGTCGCGGTCGTCGCGCCGGCGCTGCGGCTTCGCGCCGTTCTCGTCGCGGGCGTAGCGGCGCTGCGGCTGCGCCTCCTCGGCGGGCGCCGGGCTCGCCGACAGCCGCTCGACGAGGACGCGCCGGTCGCCGGTGTTGATCGCCCCGACGCGCTCGCGCCCGCGGCTCTCGGCCGCCGCCGCCCGCTCGGCCTTCGGGTCGGCGCCGCGGCGCGGCACCTTGGAGGGCCGGAAGCCCTCCGGATTGTCGGATTCGCCGGCGCGCCAGACGGACCGGCGCGGACCGGCGCCCATGCCGCCGGTGGGCACGCGGGCCGGCGCGGCCGGGCGCACCGGGCGCCCGCCGGAGGGCGCGCGGCCGCGGGGCGCCTCGTCCCGGCGCGAGCGCTCGGCCTGGGCCTCCTTCTTCGGCCCGCCGAAGGGCGCGATCGGCTCGCGCACCGGGCTCTCGAAGTCGACGCCGGCCTGGCTCGCGAGGCCCTTGCCGAGCTGCTCCTTCAGGACCTTGGTCTTGATCTCCTCGGTCAGCCCGACCTCGAGGTCGCCGAGCTGGAACGGCCCGAACGACAGCCGGATCAGCCGGTTCACCGACAGGCCGAGATGCTCGAGGATGCGCTTGACCTCGCGGTTCTTGCCCTCGCGCAGGCCGAGCGTCAGCCAGACGTTGTCGCCGCTGGCGCGATCGAGGGTCGCCTCGACCGGGCCGTATTCCATGCCGTCGATGGTCACGCCCTTGCGCAGCTGGTCGAGCTCCATCTGCGTGATGTCGCCGAAGGCACGCACGCGATAGCGGCGCAGCCAGCCGGTATCGGGATGGGCGATCACCTTGGCGAGGCCGCCGTCGTTGGTCAGCAGCAGCAGGCCTTCGGTGTTGATGTCGAGGCGGCCGATGGCGACGACGCGCGGCATCTCCTGAGGCATCACCTCGAACACGGTCTGGCGCCCTTCCGGGTCGCGCGCCGTGGTGACGAGGCCGCGCGGCTTGTGGAAGATCCAGAGCCGGGTGCGCTCGCGCGTCGGCAGCGGCTCGCCGTCGACGGTGATGGCGTCGGAATCCGTCACGTTGATCGCCGGCGTGTCGAGCACGCGGCCGTTCAGCGTGATGCGGCCTTCCGCGATCATCGCCTCGACGTCGCGGCGCGAGGCGATGCCGGCGCGGGCGATCGCCTTGGCGATGCGCTCGCCCTCGTAGGTCTCGGGCGCAGCGGGGGCGGCCTTCGCCGGCGCGGTCTCGGGGGCCGCGATCTCGGAAGCCGTGGCCTCCGGCGCGGCGGCCTCGAGATCCTCGAGCTCGGCCTCATCGACGGGGGCCGACGCTGCCGGGGTCGGCTCGGCCGCGGCCGGGCGGCGGCGCAGGGGGGCGTCGCCGCCGCGCTCCTTCGAAACCTTCTCCTTGGCCGGGCGCTCGTTGGCGTGCCGGTCCTTGGGTCGGTCGCGGGCCACGCGCTCCCGCGGCGCCTCGTCGTCCGCGGACCGGACGTTGGCGTCGGTGGCCGGGCTCCAAGGCTCTTGACGGGAAGGCTCGTCCTGAGAGGCGGCCTCGCGGCGTGCGGGCTCGGCGTTCGCCGGGGTCTCGGGCGCCTGCGTCGTCTCGGGACCGCGGACGGGCTCGTCCGCGGAGGGGGTGGTCGGATTGTCGCTCATCGGCAAGCCCATAACAGAGCGGGCCCCGCCGCGCGAGACGGATCGTCGCTCAGGGGCGTCCGGCCAGCAGGCCGAGCCCGAAGCCGACGAAGATCGCACCGGTGGCCCGGTCGAACAGGCGCCGCAGCGCAGGCCTGGCGAGATGGCGCGCGAGCTGCCGGCCGCCGAGGGCGTAGACCGCATACCAGAACGCCTCGGCGGCGGCGAAGGTCGCGACCAGGATCGTCAGCTGCAACCCCTGATCCGCGGCGGGATCGATGAATTGCGGCAGGAACGCCGCCGCGAACAGCAGGAGCTTCGGGTTGCTCGCCCCGATCAGGAACCCGCCCCGGAACAGGCCGCCGGCGGAGGGGGCGATCGGTCCCGTTCCGACCTGCGGCACCCCGCCGGCCCCGCGCCACGCCTGAATCCCGAGGAGGACCAGGTATGCGACGCCGGCATAGCGCAGCCCTGCGAACAGGTTGGGCGAGGCGGCGAGCACGGCGCCCAGCCCCGTCGCCGAGGCGCAGAGCACCAGCACCACGGCCGACAGGCACCCGGCCATGGCGAACAGGCTGGCTCCGAGGCCGAAGCGAAGGCTGCGCGTCATCACGTGCAGCATGTTCGGGCCGGGGGTGCCGGAAAGCAGGAAGACGGCGCATAGGAAGAGCGCCCAGGTTTGGGGATTCATGGACCGGACAGGGTGAGGTGAGGGCACCTGAGGCTACGCCCGCACGCGTTCCAATGCACCCCGCCCAGTGCACCCTGGAACGCGAGAAGGGCGGCCCGATCCGGGCCGCCCTTCTCACAACGCAGAACTAGTCCGGCCGGTCAGAGCCGCGGCGCGCGTCCGCGCATCACGCCGAACACGGCGGAGACCAGGAACAGGGCGATGGCCACGAAGAAGACGATCTTGGCCGCCTCCATCGCCATCCCGGCGATGCCGCCGAAGCCGAGGAGCGCCGCGACCAACGCGACCACGAGAAAGGTGATGGCCCAACCGATCATGCAGACCTCCTGGAAACGAATGCGTTGATGCAAGGCCGGGGGACGCACCGACCGGCCGACCGAACCCCGATGCGGAACGAAACCCGCATCCGCACCGGGGGATGCGTTGCTGCGAGGCTTACTTGCCGACGGCCGACTTCACGTCGCCCTTGACGCCTTCGGCCTTGCCCTTGGCTTCCTGCGCGGCGCCGTCGGCCTTCAGGTTCGCGTTGTCCGTCGCGTTGCCGATGCCCTGCTTGGCCTTGCCGACCGCCTCGTTGGCGGCGCCCTTGATCTTGTCGGTGGTGCTGCTCATCGCCGGCTCCTCATCCTGAATGCGGCCGTGCCGCGTTGGATGAGAAACGGCCGGCCCCGGCTGAATGTTCCGCCGATTAACATTGATCGGATTGGGGTCGATGTGCCGGCCGGTGCGGCGCGCTTTGCGGCGGCGGTTCCGGCGGCTAGGAACGTCCTCGTGCCCGACTCGATCCCTCCCGCGAAGACGTCGCCGTTCGATCTCGCCTTCGCCGCGGCGCGCCGCGCGGCGGAGGCCGGCGAGGTGCCGGTCGGTGCCGTCATCGTGCGCGGCGACGTCGTGCTGGCGGTGGCGCACAACCGGCCGCGGGCGCTCAACGATCCGACGGCGCATGCGGAGATCCTGGCGATCCGCGCTGCCTGCGCCGCCCTCGGCGACGACCGGCTGCCGGGCTGCGACCTCTACGTGACCCTGGAGCCGTGCCCGATGTGCGCGGGCGCGATCGGCTTCGCGCGGATCCGGCGGCTCTATTACGGCGCCGCCGACCCCAAGGGCGGCGGGGTCGAGAACGGCGCCCGCGTGTTCAATCATCCGACCTGCCACCACGCGCCGGATGTGTATGGCGGCTTCCGCGAGGACGAGGCGGCGGCACTGCTGCGCGCCTTCTTCCGCGAGCGGCGGGACTGACCCGTCGCCCCTGCGCGCGAACCGGCCCCGCCCGCCCGACGTTGCCCCGTCGGACAACCCGGAAGCCGCCTCCATGAGACCGACCTATCATCGCGCCCTGATCGTCGGGGCCGGCTCGGGCCTCAGCGCGGCGCTCGCCCGGCAACTCGCCGCCGACGGCCTGCGGGTTGGGCTGGCGGCCCGCGACGTCGGCAAGCTCGACGGGCTCGCCCGCGAGACCGGCGCGGCGGTCCACGCCTGCGACGCGAGCCGGCCGGACGACGTCGAGGCGCTGTTTGCCGCGATCGAGCCGGCGCTCGGCGGCCCGCCGGACGTGGTGGTCTACAACGCCAGCGGGCGCGTGCGCGGCGCGATCGCGGAGCTCGACCCGGCGGCCGTCGCCCAGGCGCTCGCCGTCTCGGCCTTCGGCGGGTTCCTGGTGGCGCAGGCGGCCGCCCGGCGCATGCTGCCGGCCCGGCACGGCGCGATCCTGCTCACCGGCGCCTCGGCGAGCGTGAAGGGGTTCGCCGGCTCGTCGGCCTTCGCCATGGGCAAGTTCGCCCTGCGCGGCCTGGCCCAGAGCCTGTCGCGCGAGCTGCAGCCCCAGGGCATCCACGTGGCCCACTTCGTCATCGACGGCGCGATCCGGAACCCGGCCCGCGCGCCCGAGGCGCCGGATGCCCCCGACAGCCACCTCGACCCGGAGGCCATCGCCCGCAGCTACCGCGACGTGCTGCGCCAGGATCGCAGCGCCTGGACCCAGGAGCTGGAGCTGCGCCCCTGGGTCGAGCGGTTCTGAGAGACCTGCGGCCTCACCCGTGCCGCAGGTCGCCCACCGGCGCCGGCGGTGGCCGGAAAGGTTGCGCGGTCGCGGGGATCTTGAACGGCAGGACGTTCGAGGGACGCTCGTCCGCGACCGGGGGCGACGGCCGCCGGCGGCCCGACCGGAGGATCAGGCCGACCACGAGCCGGCTGCAGCCGCGCGCGGCGTGACGCTGCGCCCGGTTTCGCGTCCAGATCGGAAAATCCTGGCGGTTTCGCATGTCGGGCTCCCTCGTCAGGCTCGGACACGAGAGAACACCGCGATTCCAACGACCCGCACATCACCCGTTTGGGGGATGCCCCCGGCGATCGGTAAACGGCCGCGATGGGTCGGCTCAGGCCGGGTCCGGGCGCGCGGCGACGGCCTCGATCTCGACGAGGTAGCCGTGGTGCAGGCCCGGCACCGGCACCACGGCGCGGGCGGGGCGGGCCGCGCCGAACATCTCCGCGTAGATCCGATCGAAGGCCGGCCAGTTCTCGACGCCGACCAGGTAGGCGGTGACCTTGAGCACGCGCTCCGGGCCGCATCCGGCCGCGCCGAGGATGGCGAGCACGTTGGCCAGCGCCTGCCGGGCCTGCTCCTCGAACGGGCGGTCGAAGGTATGGCTGCCGTCGGGGCGGGGCCCGAGCTGGCCCGAGACGAAGACGAGGTCGCGCCATGCCGTCGCCTGGGCATAGTGCCCGGCGGGCTCCGGCACGGCCTTCGTCGCGATGCGCTCGATCGGATCTGTCATGGGGAGGATCACCAGCCGGCGATGCGGGGCCACGTGGCGGAGACGCGCCCGGCGGCGTCGAGCACGTGGTAGCTTCCGTGCTGCGCGGCGGTGGCGCAGGCATGGTTGGGCAGGATGCGCAGACGCGCGCCCAAGGCAAGGTCCGGCAGCGCGGCGGCGGATCCGGGGCGGAGGGCGACGATGCCGTGCTCCTGGTTGGCGTCGCGCACGATCAGGTCGGGGTAGGGCGTCCCCGCCGGATCGCAGACGATCCCGTAGCCCTGGTCGACGGCTTGGCGCGCGGTGCCGCGGTCGCGCGACAGCGCCATCCATCCGGCGTCGACGATGATCCAGCCCTTCGCGCGCTGGTGCCCGATCACCGTCGCCAGCACCGACAGGACGATGTCCCCGGTTGCGCAGGTGCCGATGCCGGCCTGGAACAGGTCGCCGAACATGAAGACGCCGGCCCGCACCTCGGTCACGCCGTCGAGCGCCTCGGCGAACCGCGCGGTCGGGGTCGAGCCGATGCTGACCACGGGGCAGGGGAGGCCGGCGGCCCGCAGGTGCCCGGCCGCCGCGACGCCGGCCGCGCGCTCGGCCTCCGCCGCCGCCGCGATCCGCTCAGGCTCGCTCAGGCCGTAGCTGTCGCCGGCATGCAGCAGCACCCCGCGTAGCACCGCGCCCCCGGCGACGAGGACGCGGCCGATCGCCGTCAGCGTCCCGGCGTCGTCCGGCGCGACCCCCGAGCGGTGCCCGTCGGCGTCGACCTCGATCAGGACGGGCAGGGGCGCGCAGACGGGATCGCGGTTGGCCGCCACCCACGCCGCGACGGCCTCGGCCTGCGCCACGCTGTCGAGGACGATCGCGAGGTCGGCCCCGTATTGCCGGCGGATGCCGCCGACCCGATCGAGCTTCTGCGGCGCGATGCCGACGCCGTAGGTGAGGTCGGTGACGCCGCCCTCGGCGAAGTAGGCGGCCTCGCGCAGCGTCGAGACCATGGCCGGCCCGCGCAGGCCGGTCATCGCGCGGCGCGCCACGTCGAGAGACTTCGCCGTCTTGAGATGGGGCCGGAAGGCGACGCCGAGGCCGGCGAGCCGCGCCCGCATCCGCGCGACGTTGGCGGTCAGGCGCGCCTCGTCGAGGAGCAGGCAGGGGGTGTCGAGGGCGGCGAGCGAATCCGCGGCGACGTCGGTGACGGCCATCGCGACCCCTTTCCGATTCCGGTCCCGGCCTTCTAGGCAGATGCCGGGCGCAGGGCTAGGTGGTCGAGACCGTCGCCCGGCCTCGGAGAACCGCCATGACAGACGCGAACGCCGTCATCCTCCGCGCGTTCGGCGCCCCCGAGGCGATGCGCCTCGAAACCGTCGACCTGCCCCCGCCCGGACCGGGCGCGGTGCTCCTGCGCCAGACCGCGATCGGCTTCAACTTCATCGACGTCTACCAGCGCAAGGGGGTCTACCCGCTGCCGCTGCCGACCGGGCTCGGCCACGAGGCCGCCGGGCGGATCGAGGCGCTGGGCGAGGGCGTCGCGGGGTTCCGGGTCGGCGACCGGGTCGCCTACATGAACGCGGGGCTCGGCAGCTACGCCGACCGGCGCGTCGTGCCGGCGGACAAGCTGGTGGCGATCCCCGACGCGGTCTCGGACGAGGACGCCGCCGCCCTGCTGTTCAAGGGGATGACCGCGCAGTACCTGCTCCGGCGCACCCACGCGGTCCAGCCGGGCGAGATGGTGCTGGTCCATGCCGCGGCCGGCGGCGTCGGGCAGATCCTGTGCCGCTGGGCCAAGGCGCTCGGCGCTACCGTGGTCGGCACCGCGGGATCGGCGCAGAAGTGCGCGGTGGCGCGCGAGGCCGGCTGCGACGTGGCGATCGACTATTCGCAAGGGGGCTGGCCCGAGGCGCTGCTCGCCGCCACCGGCGGCCGCAAGGCGCGGGTCGTCTACGATTCGGTCGGCCGCGACACCTTCCTGCATTCGCTCGACCTCGCCGCGCCCTTCGGCCTCGTGGTGCTCTACGGCGCCGCCTCCGGGCCGGCGCCGGCGATCGAGCCGGAGCTGCTGAACAAGAAGGGCTGCCTCTTCCTCACCCGCCCGTCGGTGTTTCCGCACAATGCCGACCCCGCGGACCTGCGGGCCAACGCGGCCGAGGTCTTCGCGGCCATCGCCTCGGGGGCGATCGTCGCGCGCATCGGCGCGCGGTTCCCGCTCGCGGAGGCGGTCGCGGCGCACCGCGCGGCGGAGGCACGCGAAACGACGGGATCGATCCTGCTGCTGCCGTGAGGCATGCCGCCCGTCAGGTCGCCCGCACCACCACCTCGACCAGGTTCGGCGCGCCCGACCGGATCCCGTCCTCGATCGCCGCCGCGATGTCGGCCGCACGGGTCACGCGCCGCGCCGGCACGCCCATCGAGGCGGCCAGCGCGACGAAGTCGATGCGCGGATCGACGAGGTCCATGGCGATGAAGCGGTTGGCGCGCACCGACGCGTAGTGGGATTGCGACTTCATGTAGTTCTTCAGGATGTTGTACTCGGCGTTGTTGATCACCACGAAGGTCACCGGCAGCGCTTCGTGGGCGGCGGTCCACAGCGCCTGGGGCGAGTACATCGCCGCGCCGTCGCCGACGACGCAGATCACCGGCGCGCGGTCGAGGCCGAGCGAGGTGCCGACCGAGGCCGGCATTCCCCAGCCCAGGACGCCGCCGCGCATCGAGGCGTACTGGTGCGTCTTGTCGCTGTGCAGGAAGGTGCGCAGATGCGCCATCGTCGCCGGCGCCTCGTCGACGATGGCGGTGTCGGCGCCGACGGCGCGGGCGATCTCGCGGGCGGCGACCAGCGGCGCGATCACCGGGTCGGCGAAGGCGGCGTCGGCCGCCTCGGTCAGCTTTCCGCGACGGGCCGCGTAGATCCGCGCGGCCGCGACCCGCAGCTCGGCATAGGCGTCGGCCCGCTCCGCGAGGCGCGGCCTCAGGAGCGGCAGCAGCGCGTCGAGGGAGGCGCGCACGTCGCCGACCATCGAGAGGGTGGTCTCGTAGGTGCGCCCGAGGTCGCGCACGTCCGCCGAGAGCTGGAACACCTGCGTGCCGGCCGGCACCGCCGAGCCTTCCGTGTAGAGCACCGTGATCAGCGACTTGCCGCCGAGCGCGAACACCGCGTCGTAGGCGCCGAGGATGCCGGCGATCTCCGTGGCCTTGGTCGGCAGGTTCCCGGCCCAGAGCGGATGCGCGGTGGGGAAGGGGATGTGGGCCGGCCAGGACGAGCCGTAGACCGGCGCGCCGAGGAGGTCGGCGAGCGCCACGGCCTGGCCGGAGGCGTCGCTGGCGTCGATCTCGTCGCCGGCGATGACGGCGAGGCGCCCGGGCGCCACCGCGGCAAGGTGGTCGGCGAGCCGCTCGAGCGAGCCCGCCACGGCGCAGCGGTCGATCGTCGAGACGCCGCCGGCGGGCGCGGCGGTCATCGCCTCCATCACGTCCATCGGCAGCGACAGGAAGACCGGGCCCGAGGGCGCGGCCGAGCAGTCGTGGAAGGCGCGCCGCAGCAGGATCGGCAGCTGGTCGGCGTTGGTGACCTCGCGCGCCCACTTCACGGCGGGCGTGGCGAGGCTGACGAGGTCGCCGAACAGCAGCGGATCGGTGATCGCGTGACGCGAATCCTGCTGGCCCGCCGTCACCACCAGCGGCGTGCCCGAGACGTGGGCGTTGATCAGGTTGCCAAAGCCGTGGCCGAGGCCGCCGGCGGTGTGGAGATTGAGGAAGGCGGGCCGGCGCGCGGCATGCGCGTAGCCGTCGGCCATCGCCACCGCGCTCGCCTCCTGCAGCGCCAGCACGTAGGCGATGTCGGGGGTCTCGGTGAGCGCGTCGATCAGCGGCAGCTCGGTGGTGCCGGGATTGCCGAAGATGTAGCGAACCCCCTCCGAGCGCAGCACCTCGAGCAGCACCATCGCCCCTCGGCGGCTTCCGAGCGCGTCCACCGTCGCAATCGCCATGGCCGTCCTTTCCGTCCCGTCGCGCGGCCTAGGCTACGCCGATGGCCGCACGGGGCAACCGCCCGGCGCGGTCAGAGCGCCAAGTGGGCCGCGACCGCCGAGGCGGCGCGCACCGCTCCCTGCGAGGCGCCCGTCGCGTAGCGGATCGCGTGGCGCGCGACGCGGTTGCGCACCCGGCGGACCGCCCAGGGCAGGGCGGTCTCGGTGGCGAGCGCGCGGGCGTAGAGGCTGGATCGCAGGCTCGCCGCGTCGCAGGCGACCTTGACCGGGTCGACATAGAACGCGGCGACCTTGTCGGCACCCATGCCGGGCGTCGCGAGCCAGCCGGGCAGGTGGGCGTCGGCCAGTTGCCGCACGTCGGTCAGCACCTTGCCGATCCCGGTCCCGGGAATCGGGCACGCGGTCTGGAACACGTCGCCGACGAGGACCACCCCGTCGCGGACGTGGCCCTCGGCCCGCATCAGGTCGATCGGGCGCACCTCGACCGAGCCGGCGACGGCGAGGTCCGGGCAATGGGCCGCGAGCCCCGGCATCAGCGCGCGCAGGGCCGCCTCCGGCTCGGCGCGAAACGCCTTCGTCCAGGGGGCGTTCGGCTGCTGGTAGCCGAACAGGTTCGCCCGCATGGTCTCGCCGAGCGGGAACAGCGTCAGGTAGGCGTCGCGCCCGCCGAACCGTTCGGAGAAGTAGGTCATCGCCCGAA
This sequence comes from Methylobacterium sp. J-092, assembly GCF_022829325.1. Taxonomy (NCBI): domain Bacteria; kingdom Pseudomonadati; phylum Pseudomonadota; class Alphaproteobacteria; order Hyphomicrobiales; family Methylobacteriaceae; genus Methylobacterium; species Methylobacterium sp. J-092. The sequence continues at coordinate 49,835 of NZ_JAKSXU010000206.1, forward strand.
ACGGGAAGGCGTCGCGCGGCGCCGCCATGTCGAAGCCGACGGCCAGCGAGTGGCGTTCGCCGATCACGCGCCGGACGATCCCGGCCTTGCGGCGCAGCACGTCGCCGAGCCCCGTCGCCAGCACCACGAGGCGGCCGGCGAACCGGCGCCCGTCGCCGAGGGTGACGACCTGCCGCTCCGGGCCGAGATCGAGGTCGGCGACCCGGCCGACGGTGAGCAGCCCGGCGGGCAGGTCGGCGCGCAGGGCGTTGATCAGGTCGGGATAGGCGGCGCCGTACTCGGTGTTGCGCTCCCAATGCGCGAGGCTGCCGAAGCGCACGACCCGGACGGCGTCGGTGCTCGTGGTGCACCCGCGGGCGGCGGCGCCGAACCCGAGGGACTCGAACAGCGACATCTGGGCGGAGCCGTACTTCTCGGCGCGGAAATCGTGCGGGTGGACGGCGTGGGTGTCGATCAGTGCGACGCTGCGGCCGTCGCGGGCGAGGCGGCCGGCCAGGCAGGTTCCGGCCAGGCCGGCGCCGATCACCACGACGTCGAAGCAGTCCGTCTGAGCAGGCATGGCGAGCACATCCCTCCGGCAGGGGCGCCTTCGACACGCCCGCACGGTACAGAAGTCGCAACCATCCCGAAAAGAAGATCCTTGCGTAGTTCTTCGCGATCAACCCTTCGTGACCAGCGAGAAACATCGTGGCAATGTTCTACCGAAGGTAGAGATCGCGTCGCGCCTTCATCGACGACGACATGGTGCGGTCTGTTCAGGCGTCGCGACCGTCGCGCAAGTGCGTCACGAATTCCTGCGCGAAGGTCGGCAAGCCTTCGTAGCTGCGCAGGCACAGGGTCAGGGCGCGCGTCGCCCACGGCTCGACCAGCGGCACGACGGCGATGTCGAGGCCGCGGGCGACCCGCCGGGCCATGCTCTCGGGCACGATGCCGACGCCGACGCGGGCATCGACGAGACGGCAGACGGCGTCGAACCCGCGCAGCTGCACGCGCAGGCGCATCGGGCGCCCGACGCGCGCCGCCTTGTCGGCGAGAAACCGGGTGAGCGCGCTCGCCCGGTCGAGACCGACGAGGTCGTGCGCCAGCACCTCGGCGAAGGCGACCGCCCCGCGCCCGGCCAGGGCGTGCCCGCGCGCCGCCACCAGCACGAAGCGGTCCTGCCGGAACGGGAAGGTCTCGAGGTCGCCGGTGTCGACCGTGCCCGACAGGATGCCGAGGTCGGCCTGCCCGTCCGCGACGAGGCCGACGATCTCGTCCGAGGTGTGCTCGTCGATCTCGACGCTGACCCCGGGGTTCTTCGCCAGGTAGGCGGCCAGCGCATCCGGCAGGAATTCGGTGAGCGCGTTGGTGTTGGCCAGCACCCGGATCTGCCCGACCGTGCCGCCGGAGAAGGCCGAGAGCTCGCCCTGCATCCGCTCGATCGCGGCGATCAGCCCGCGGGCATGCGCCAGCAAGGCCCGCCCGGCCGGGGTCGGCGTGACGCCGAGACGGGTGCGGGTGAGCAGGGCGGCGCCGAGCGAGGTCTCCATTGCCCGGATCCGCGTCGAGGCGGCGGCGAGCGCGAGGTTCGCGCGCGCCGCCCCGTGGGTGATCGAGCCGGCCTCGACCACGTGGCGGAAGAGGGTGAGGTCGGACAGGTCGAAGCGCATCATCACCGGGCTTCCTTACGCGGGCCGCGAAGCCGCTGCCGGCGCCACCGCGATGCACGAGCGACTGCGAAACGCGCGCTCCCGACGCTCAGCCTTCGCCGATCGCGAAGGCATCATCAAGGAAATCCGTATTGCGAACCGTTCCAATCGGGCCCCTAACCATCGGGCGGATCGAACAGGGTAGGGGCAGGGCGGCGTGGGAGGCGGGACGACGATCTGGGCGACCGGCGCGCTGCTCGTGCTCTGCATGGGCCTCTGGGCGACGGCGCTGCTGCCCGAGATCGTCACCGCGCTGCTGTTCTTCGCCCTCGCCATGCTGCTCAAGCTCGGCACGGCAGCGACGGTGTTCTCCGGCTTCGCGGCCTCGGCCTTCTGGCTGGTGATGTCGGGGATGGTGGTCGGCCTCGCGATGACGCGGACCGGCCTCGGCGCACGCCTGGCGCAGGGGCTGAGCGGCCGGCTCTCGGGCTCCTATCCGCGCCTCGTCGCCGGGCTCGTGGGGTTCAGCTTCCTGCTCGCCTTCGTGATGCCGTCGAACCTCGGGCGCATCGCGCTGATGATTCCGGTGACCCTGTCGCTCTGCGACGCGTTCGGGCTGGCGCCCGGGCGGAAGGGCCGGATCGGCGCGGTGATGGCGGTCGGGCTCGCGACCCCGATCCTGTCGGCGGCGATCCTGCCCGCCAACGTGCCGAACCTGGTGATGGCCGGCGCGGCCGAGCGGCTCCAGGGCCTGCACCTCACCTACCTGCCCTATCTCTGGCTGCACGCGCCGGTCCTGGCGCTGGTGAAGGGCGTGCTGCTCGTGGCGCTCCTCGTGACGCTGTTCCCCGACCGGCTCGAATCCGGTGCCGCGGCGCTGCCGGCCCTGCCCCCGGCCTCGCCCGCCGAGCGCCGGCTGGCCGCGATCCTCGTCGGCACGCTGGCGCTATGGATGACCGACGGGCTGCACGGCATCGCCCCGGCCTGGGTCGGGCTCTCGGCCGCGGTGATCTGCCTGATGCCGCGGATCGGCGTGCTGCCGGCGGACGCCTTCGCGCAGGTCTCGCTGCGCACCTGCTTCTACATCGCCGCGCTGCTCGGCCTCGTGGCGGTCGTCAACGAGACCGGCTTGGGCGAGCGGCTCGGCCACGCGCTGCTGGCGGTCGCGCCCCTGAGCCCGGGCGCGACCGTGCAGAACTTCGCGGTGCTGACCGGCGTCGCCACGGCGCTCACCCTCGTGGTCACGGCCAACGGCGCGCCCGCGCTCTACACGGCGCTGGCGGGCGAGATGGCACAGGCCAGCGGCTGGCCTGTGCTCGACGTGGTGATGGTGCAGGTGCTCGGCTACGCGACGCTGTTCTTCCCGTATCAGGCGCCGCCCATCGTGTTCGCGCGCGAGCTCGGCGGCGTGTCGCTGAAGGACGCGACGCGCGCGACCTTCGCCTACGGGGTCGCGACGCTGCTGGTCGCCGCGCCGCTCGACTACCTCTGGTGGCGGCTGATCGGGCGACTGCCATGAGAAGGATACGTGTCGCGAGAACGGCGGCCGCCGTGCCCAGCAGCAGGCGATATCCCGACGAAATCGTCATCTCCGTCCTGCCATGCCGCATTGCGGCGAAACGCTCGGGCCTCTAGCGCTACAGATTAGAGACGGTCCAATTCCAAGATCGACCCGGTTCCGAGAACGACACGAGGCCTCCCGCACGATGGCACCCACCGCACGCCCCACCGTCGCCCAGCCGCTCTCGCCGCATCTCCAGATCTATCGCTGGACCTGGACGATGGCGATGTCGGTGTTCCACCGCGTCACCGGCACGGCGCTCTACGGCGGCACCGCGCTCGTCGCGATCTGGCTCGTGGCGCTCGCCTCCGGCCCGGCGGCCTACGCCTGGGTGGCGTGGTTCTTCGGGTCCTGGATCGGGCGGATCGTGCTGTTCGCCTACACCTGGATCCTGCTGCACCACATGCTGGGCGGCCTGCGGCACTTCGTGTGGGATGCCGGATACGGCTTCGACCGCGACAAGCGCATGGCGCTGGCCCGCGCCACCCTGATCGGCTCAACGACGCTGACCATCGTCGTCTGGGCCGTCGCCCTTCTGGCGCGCTGAGGAGTTCCCGCCATGGCCAAGGCCAAGATCCTTCAGAACCCGCAGGTCTCGATCCGCACGCCCCGCGCCCGCGTCCGCGGCCTCGGCGTCGCCCACCACGGCGTCGGGCATTGGTGGATGCAGCGGCTGACCGCCGCCGCCAACGCGCCCTTGATGCTCGCCTTCGTGGTGATCATCGCGCTGATGGCCGGCCGCTCCTACGCGGAGGCGGTGGCCCTGGTGTCGCACCCCTTCGTCGCGATCGTCCTGATCCTCGCCGTGACCTCGGTCGCGATCCACATGCGTCTCGGGATGCAGGTGATCATCGAGGATTACGTCCACAGCCCGGGGCTGAAGGTCGCCGCGGTGTTCGCCAACAACTTCTACGCGGTCGTCGTGGCCGTGGCCTGCCTCTACGCGATCCTGCGCGTGGGGCTCGGCCGCCTCGTCTGACCTGCCACTCGCGATCTTGAAGGAGCCTTCCATGGCCGCCAACGGACAGAACGGGCAGGGACCCGCCTATCCCATCACCGACCACACCTTCGACGTGGTGGTCGTCGGCGCGGGCGGCGCGGGCCTGCGCGCCACCGTCGGCTGCTCCCAGGCGGGCCTGCGCACCGCCTGCATCACCAAGGTGTTCCCGACCCGCTCGCACACGGTGGCGGCGCAGGGCGGCATCTCGGCCTCGCTCGGCAACATGGGCCCGGACGACTGGCGCTGGCACATGTACGACACCGTGAAGGGGTCGGACTGGCTCGGCGACCAGGATGCGATCGAGTATCTCGTGCGCAATGCTCCCGCGGCCGTCTACGAGCTCGAGCACTGGGGCGTGCCGTTCTCGCGCACGGAAGAGGGCAAGATCTACCAGCGCCCGTTCGGCGGCATGACCACCGATTACGGCAAGGGCACCGCGCAGCGCACCTGCGCGGCCGCCGACCGCACGGGGCACGCGATGCTCCACACCCTGTACGGGCAGGCGGTGAAGAACCAGACCAACTTCTTCATCGAGTACTTCGCCCTCGACCTGATCATGGACGACGAGGGCCGCTGCCGCGGCGTCATCGCCATGGACCAGGCCACCGGCGAGATCCACCGCTTCCGCGCGCAGATGGTGATCCTCGCCACCGGCGGTTACGGCCGCTCGTACTTCTCGGCGACCTCGGCCCACACCTGCACCGGCGACGGCAATGCCATGGTGCTGCGCGCCGGCCTGCCGCTGCAGGACATGGAGTTCGTGCAGTTCCACCCGACCGGCATCTACGGCGCCGGCTGCCTGATCACCGAGGGCGCCCGCGGCGAGGGCGGCTACCTGACGAATTCCGAGGGCGAGCGCTTCATGGAGCGCTACGCCCCGTCGGCCAAGGACCTCGCCTCGCGCGACGTGGTCTCGCGCTCGATGACCATGGAGATCCGGGCCGGCCGCGGCGTCGGCAAGGGCGGCGACCACATCTTCCTGCACCTCGACCACCTCGACCCGGCGATCCTCCACCAGCGCCTGCCGGGCATCTCGGAATCCGCCAAGATCTTCGCCGGCGTCGACGTCACCAAGGAGCCGATCCCGGTGCTGCCGACGGTGCACTACAACATGGGCGGCATCCCGACGAACTATCACGGCGAGGTGCTGACCTTGCGCGACGGCAACCCCGACACCGTCGTGCCCGGCCTGATGGCGATCGGCGAGGCGGCCTGCGTCTCGGTGCACGGCGCCAATCGCCTCGGCTCGAACTCGCTGATCGACCTCGTGGTGTTCGGCCGCGCCGCCGGCCAGCGCTGCGCCGAGATCGTCGAGCCGAACGGCCGGCCGATGGACCTGGCCAAGGATTCCGCCGACAAGGCGCTGACCCGCCTCGACCGCTTCCGCTACGCCGACGGCTCCACGCCGACCGCGGATCTGCGCCTCGAGATGCAGAAGACGATGCAAAACAACTGCGCCGTGTTCCGCACCGGCGAGGTGCTGGAGGAGGGCAAGGGCCTGATCCACAAGGTGTGGTCGGCATCCGCCGACATCCGCATCACCGACCGGTCGCTCGTCTGGAACACCGACCTGCTCGAGACCCTGGAGTTCGACAACCTGATCGGCCAGGCGGTCGTCACCATGGAATCGGCCGCCAACCGCGAGGAATCCCGCGGCGCGCACGCCCGCGAGGATTTCCCCGACCGCAACGACAAGGAGTGGATGAAGCACACCCTGTCGTGGCTCGACGAGAGCGCCCACCGGGTGAGCATCGATTACCGCCCGGTCCACACCTACACGATGTCGAATGAGATCCAGTACATCGAGCCGAAGGCGCGCGTTTACTAAGCTGCGCGCTTCGGAAAGCCGATCGGCGGGACCGCGTTCCCGATGCGTCTTGCCGATCGTTGCTTCGATCGACTCTAGCGGAAGCCAACGACAGCCATGGCCGAATTCTCCCTCCCCAAGAACTCCCAGATCACCGAGGGCAAGTCCTGGCCCGCGACGACGGGGGCCAAGAACCTCAAGGAGTTCCGCGTCTACCGCTGGAACCCGGACGACGGGAAGAACCCGCGGATCGACACCTATCAGGTCGACCGCGACGATTGCGGGCCGATGGTGCTCGACGCGCTGCTGTGGATCAAGAACAAGGTCGACTCGACGCTGGTGTTCCGCCGCTCCTGCCGCGAGGGCATCTGCGGCTCCTGCGCCATGAACATCGAGGGCCAGAACGCGCTCGCCTGCACCATGGGCATCGACGAGTGCCAGGAGCACGCGAAGGGCCGCAAGACCGCAGCGGTGAAGATCTATCCGCTGCCGCACATGCCGGTGCTGAAGGACCTCGTCCCCGACCTGACGAACTTCTACGCCCAGCATGCCTCGGTCGAGCCCTGGCTCAAGACCGACACCCTGGCCCCCGAGAAGGAGTGGCCGCAGACGCCCGAGGACCGGGCCAAGCTCGACGGGCTGTACGAGTGCATCCTGTGCGCCTGCTGCACCACCTCGTGCCCGAGCTACTGGTGGAACGGCGAGAAGTTCCTCGGCCCGGCGGCGCTGCTGCAGGCCTATCGCTGGCTGATCGACAGCCGCGACGAGAACACCGGCGACCGCCTCGACGCGCTGCACGACCCGTTCAAACTCTATCGCTGCCACACGATCATGAACTGCGCCAACACCTGCCCGAAGAGCCTGAACCCGGCCAAGGCGATCGCCGAGATCAAGAAGATGATGGTCGAGCGCACGGTGTGATCCGGCGGGGCAGCCGACTGAGGCCGCCCCGCCACACTCGGCCCGAAAAGCCTCGCGCGCGGGCCCTCCGAAGACCGTTCCCCGACCGGCCGCCTTGCGGGCATCGCAATTGCCCCCGACGCAAGGGCTCGCAAGGGGCGCCGCACGTGCGCCGGGGAAGCCGAGACCGATGCCGCGTCAGTACCGTTCGACGATCGCCCTCCTCGCGCTGGCGGCAGGGCTCGGCGCCTGCGCGTCCCAGCGCTTCGACGGACCCCGCGTCCGCGGGCCGGCACAGCAAGCCGCCATCGACAACATCGCTCCGGCGATGCCCTCCGGCGCCGTGACCTCGGCGCCGCTCGCGCCGCCGCCCGGTGCCACCGCCGCGCCGGACGAGGCACCGATCGGCGCGCAGGCGTCGATCGCCCCGCCGGCCTCCAACGTCATCCCCGAGCCGGTGGTCGCCCCGCCCCCGGCCCCGCCGGTGGTGGCGAGCGGGCGCGCCTCGGTGGTCGGTGCCTGGGACGCCAAGGACGCGACCGGCGGAAGCTGCAAGGTGACGCTCTCGAGCGCGCCGGCCCTCGACCTTTACAAGGCCTCCGCCGCCGGCTGCCCGAACAAGGATCTGGCCAAGGTCACGGCCTGGGATTTCCGCGACGGCGAGGTCTACCTGTACCAGCAGGGCGGCACGGTGGCCGCCCGCCTGCGGCAGGGCGGCGGCGCCCTCGACGGCGCGCTCACCAAGTCCGGCGCCTCCCTCGCGCTGGTGCGCTGAACCGGGAGGGCCCGCGCACCGGGGCTACGGGTTCACCCGCAGCCCGAGCAGGAAGGTGTTGTCGGAAAAGCTCGCCGTCGCCGCCGTGCTGGTGATCTCCTGGTAGAGGTAGGTGCCGCGCAGCGTCAGCCAGCGGTTGAAGCGGTAATCGAGCCGGGCGGTGGCCGAGAAGCCGGTCTCGCGGATCGACACCCCCTGGTAGTCGTTGCGGAGGTAGGCGCCGCCGACGATGATCGAGAGGTTGCGCAGGAGGTCGTGCTGCACCTCCAGCGTCGCCGTCTGGGTCAGGATGCCGCTGGAGCCGGGGACCGTCGTCTCGGTGACGCCGGCCTGCGCGTTCAGGCGCACGGTGGTCAGCGGGGTCGCCGCCCAGACCAGGGCGGCTGCGAGGATCGGCGCGTCGAGGCCGCGCAGGCTTGGGTCGACGTAGGTCCGGTGCTGCAGGCCGCCCGAGATCTCGCCGCTGATCGAGCGGGTGAAGTTCACGGTCGCGCCGACCGAGGCGGCGATGCCGTCGGAATCGCGGCGCAGGCCGCTGGTGTCGCGGCGCAGGTCGTAGACCCGCGTGTCGGCGAGCAGCTCGACGAAGGGGCTGATCTCCGGCGTCACCTCGTAGGCCGTGCGCAGGCGCATGCTGTACTGGTTCTGGTTGCGGTCGGCCTGGCTGATCACCGTCCCGTCCGACAGCCGGGCATCCTCGAACTCGGAGCGGTCGACCGAGCCGCGCAGGGACACCGAGAGCCGGTTGAAGGTCTCGGTCGCGCCGAGCGAGGTGCCGTAGGTCGCGACGATCGGCCGGTTAGTCGCGGTCACGGCCTGGAGGTTGGGGCTGCCGGTGCGTTGGGTGTCGACGAGGAAGCGGGTCTCTGCGTCGATCCGCAGGTCGCGGTTGGCGTCGATCCGCAGGCGCACGGTGCCGGCCGCGTTCGGGCGGCTCGCCGCCTCGTTCTCCGGCGTCTCGAGGTAGCCGGCGCGCAACTCGCCGGCGAGCTCGCTCCGCGACCAGTCCGAGCGGAAATTCAGCTCCCCCTCGCTCCGGAGCGCGACCGAGCCCTTGGCGAGCGACGGCGTGGTCTGGTCCGGGTTGGTGTCGTAGCCGAGGCTCTGGGTGAAGGACGGAAGCACCGTGAAGCTGCCGAGCCTGATCCCGAGCGGCGCGTAGGCGTCCTCGGTGGCGATCGGCCGCCGCAGGCTGTTGGTCAGCAGCGCCCCCGGCGTGAGGACGCCGCTCAGCGGGTTGATCAGCGGCAATCCCGGCGCCTGCGGCCGCGGCGCCTCGGCCGGCAGCGGCACGCCGACCACCGGGTTCTGGATCACCGGCGAGAGCCGCAGGGCCGGCGCGGGGATCTGGGTGACGTCCTGGGTGTAGCGCTTGGTCGCCGTCCCCAGGCGCCGGGGCGGCGCCGCGCGCTGACGCAGCAGGCTGATCGGGGCGCGGTTGTTGGTGCCGGACGTGGCGCCGCCGGTGCGGCTGCCGGAGGAGCGGACCCGGGTGTCGAGATTCGAGGCGCCGGCTTCGGCCCCGGTCGGCCCCGACAGGCTGGCGCCGCCGGAGGTGAGGCCGCCGGAGGATTCGCCGCCCGCCGCCTCGCCGGAATTGCCGTTGCCGAGGCGGGGCGGGCCCTCCGACAGGCGGTTGCGGCGCAGCACCGGCAATCCGTCCTGGCCGGGATCCTGCCCGATGCCCGGGTTGTCGGGCTGGCCGGCGACGGGGCTCAGGGATTCGAACCGCGTTGCCTGCGCCTGCGCCGGGCCGGGGAGGGCGATCGCGACGGCGGCCGGCAGGCCCGCGAGCAGCAGCGCGAGGCCGCAGGCAAGGCCCGCCTCCCGTCGCGCATGCCCCTCGCCCTCCAAGCCCAGCACCGGATCCCGACTCCCCTGGCTGGGCGCGTGCGAAGACGACCGTCGCACCGCTTCCGCGTGGTTAACGAAGGCTAGCCGGGCGTGGTTAATGCAGCGTCAACGGCACGGGCGGCGGAGCATCGGAGGAGACCGGATCCACCGGCGGATCGCCGCCGCCGATGGATCGAGGCGCGGGCAGGGTCTATAAGCGGCCGGACATGTCCGCCCCGCAGCCCGTCCGCCGTCTCGACCCGGTCCTCGTCGACCGCATCGCCGCGGGCGAGGTGGTCGAGCGGCCGGCCTCGGCGGTCAAGGAGCTGGTCGAGAACGCGATCGATGCCGGCGCCCGCAGCATCGCGGTGACGATCGAGGCCGGCGGCCGGCGGCTGATCCGGGTGGTCGACGACGGCGCCGGCATGTCGCCGGACGACCTGCTGCTCGCCGTCGAGCGCCACGCCACCTCGAAGCTGCCGGGCGGCGACCTGACCCGGATCGACACGCTGGGTTTCCGCGGCGAGGCGCTGCCTTCGATCGGCGCGGTCTCGCGGCTGTCGATCACCACCCGCACGGCGGACGCGGATTCGGGCGCGGCGCTCACCGTCGAGGCGGGCCTGCGCGGCGCGGTGCGCCCGGCGCCGGCGGCGCGCGGCACCCGGATCGAGGTCACCGACCTGTTCTCGGCGACGCCGGCGCGGCTGAAGTTCTTGAAATCCGACCGCGCCGAGAGCGCGGCGGTCTCCGACATCCTGCGCCGGCTCGCGGTGGCGCAGCCCGCGATCCGCTTCACGCTGACGAGCGAGAACGGCACGCCGCTGGTGCTGCCGGCGCTCGCCGGGGCCGAGCCGGACGACGCGACCGCGAGCCTCGCCCGGCTCGCGCAGGTGCTGGGATCGGACTTCGCCGCGAACGCCCTGCGGGTGGCGATGGCGCGGGAGGGCTTCTCGCTCACCGGCCATGTCGGGCTGCCGACCTTCCACCGCGGCGCGGCCAACCACATCCACTTCACGGTGAACGGCCGGCCGGTGCGCGACCGCCTGCTGCTCGGCGCGGTGCGCGGCGCCTACGCCGACACCCTGCGCTCCGACCGGCATCCGGTGCTCGGGCTGGCGATCGCCTGCGAGCCCGGCCTCGTCGACGTCAACGTCCACCCGGCCAAGACCGAGGTGCGGTTCCGCGATCCGGGGCTGGTGCGGGCGCTCGTCGTCAGCGCGATCCACGAGGCGCTGCGCCGCGGCGGGGCGCGGGCCTCGACCGGCGTGGCGGCCCGCACCCTCGAGGCCCTGCGTCCCTCGGGCGGCATCCCGTTGACGCAGCATGGCGGGACGGCGAGCCCGAGCCTGTTCCAGAGCGCGCGGACCGGCCTGTTCCGCCCGGGCACCCCGTCCGTCGCGGCCCCGTCCGGCTTCCACCGGCCGGCGCCGGATCGGCCGCACGGCTTCGGCGAGGCGGCGCAGGCACCGCTGGCGCCGGACGGCGCGGCCGACGCCTTTCCGGACCCGATGGCCGACCTGGCGCCGCCCGCGGCCGACCTGCGCAGCCTCGATGGCGCCGAGGATGCCCTCGACCATCCCCTCGGCGCCGCGCGGGCGCAGCTGCACGAGACCTACATCGTCGCGCAGACCCGCGACGGCGTGGTGATCGTCGACCAGCACGCGGCGCACGAGCGCCTCGTCTACGAGCGGATGAAGCGCGAGCGCGCGGCGGGCGGCATCCTGCGCCAGGGCCTCTTGATCCCCGACGTGATCGAGATGGCGCCCGAGGCCGCCGAGCGGCTGGCCGCGGCCGCCCCCGAGCTCGACCGGCTCGGCCTGACGCTGGAAGCGTTCGGCCCCGGGGCGGTGCTGGTGCGCGCGGTGCCCGCGGCTTTGGCCGGCGCCTCGGTGCGCGACCTCGTCGCCGACATCCTCGACGCGCTGGACGACAGCGGGGTCGAGGAGGGCGGGGCCGGGGCCCTGGAGGACGGCCCGCTCGGGCGGCGCCTCGACGCGGTGCTGTCGCGGATGAGCTGCCACGGCTCGATCCGCGCCGGAAGGCGCCTGCGCCCGGAGGAGATGAACGCGCTCTTGCGCGCCATGGAGGCGACGCCGAATTCCGGCCAGTGCAACCACGGCCGCCCGACCTACGTCGCCCTCGGCCGCCACGACATCGAGCGGCTGTTCGGGAGACGCTGAGCGGGGTGGCGCCCGGTCAGTCCGGGATCGCGAACCCGATCGACTGGCACAGGATCGCGACCATCGTCACGCCGCCGGCGACGAGCCCCATCCGGTCCGGGCGCGCGGGCGCCGACGGCGCGGCGCCGAGACGCAACTCGTCCTCGTAGCGTGCCAGGATCCAGGCCTGCAGCGACGGTGCGGTCAGGGCGAGCCAGGCCCACAGGCCGATCGCCACGAAACCCAGGGCCTGTCCGCCATAGGTGAAGACGTCGTCGATCATGGCGCTCTCGGAGCGAGCACCCCCTCGCCGCGAACCTAGCCCAGCCGTCCGGCACCTGGAAAGCCCGGTCGGGGTTCGACCGCGTCGCCGACGCGCCTTTCGCGTGCGCTCGCACACGGATCGGCCTATGACACGCCCGACATCCGAACAACCCGGCGCCTTCCCGATGACCGCACTCGCAGATCTGTCCCCCGCCGAACTGGCCGCGCGCTACGCGCAGGCGCAGGGCGCCTACGAAGCGTTCCGCGCCCGCGGGCTCAAGCTCGACATGACCCGGGGCAAGCCCTCGCCCGAGCAGCTCGACCTCGCGTCGGGCATGCTGGCGCTGCCCGGCAACGGTGACCACACCACGGCGTCGGGGGAGGATGCCCGCAACTACGGCGGCCTGCAGGGCCTGGCGGAGGCGCGCGCGCTGTTCGGGCCGGCGCTGCTCGGCGTGCCCGCGGAGCAGGTGGTGGTGGCCGAGAACGCGAGCCTCGCCGTGATGCACGACTGCATCGTCTGGGCGATGCTGAAGGGCGTGCCGGGCTCGGAGCGCCCGTGGTCGCGCGAGGAGGCGCCGGCCTTCCTCTGCCCGGTGCCGGGCTACGACCGCCACTTCGCCCTGTGCGAGGAATTCGGCATCCGCATGCTGCCGGTGCCGATGACGCCGGACGGGCCGGACATGGAGGTGGTCGAGGCCCTCGTCGCCGACCCGGCGGTGAAGGGGATGTGGTGCGTCCCGAAATACTCGAACCCGTCCGGCGAGATCTATTCGGAGGAGACCGTCCGGCGGCTCGCCGCGATGAAGGCCGGCGCCCCGGACTTCCGCCTGTTCTGGGACAACGCCTACGCCGTCCACCACCTCACGCCCGAGCACCACGCGATCCCCGACATCCTGGAAGCCTGCCGGGCGGCCGGGCATCCGAACCGCGCCTTCATCTTCGCCTCGACCTCGAAGATCACGCTCGCCGGCGCGGGTCTGGCCTTCTTCGCCGGCTCCCCCGACAACGTGCGCTGGTACCTCGCGCGGGCGGGCAAGCGCACGATCGGCCCGGACAAGCTGAACCAGCTCCGGCACGTCCGCTTCCTGCGCGACGCGGCGGGGCTCACCGCCCACATGGAGCGCCAGCGCGAGCTCCTCGCCCCGAAGTTCTCCGCCGTCACCGAGGCGCTCGCGCGGCACCTGACCGGGACGGACGTGGCCTGGAGCCGGCCCGAGGGCGGCTACTTCGTCAGCGTGGACGCCGGCGTCGGCACCGCCGAGCGCATCGTCGAGCTGGCCAAGGGCGCCGGCATCGGCCTGACGCCGGCCGGCGCGACCTTCCCCTACGGCCGCGACCCCCGCGACGCGGCGCTGCGGCTGGCGCCGTCCTATCCGAGCCTGTCCGAGGTCCGGGAGGCGGCGGAAGGGATCGCGCTCTGCATCCTGCTCGCCGCGCTCGAATCGGAGCGGGCGGTGCGCGCGGCGCCGCAGGAATGAGCGGCCTGCTCCGGGCGGCCGGCTTCCTCGTCCTGGCGGCGACGCTGCCGGCCTGCGCCGCGCCGCGCGCCGCGCGCGTCGCGTCCTGCGACGGGCTGACCGCCGCGATGATCCGCGCCACCGGCGCCTCGCTCGCCGGCCGCGCCGGCACGCGCGCGGTGTTCCGCGCGACCGATGCCGAGCGCATGAGCCTCGATTGCCGGGCGCCGGCGCGGATGGTGTTCGCCTCCCGCGACCGCGAGCCGGAGCGCGGCTTCTACGAGCTGATCGGCCGGGCGGCGCGTGCGCTCGCCGGCGCGGACGCCGAGACCGCCGAGGTGCTGGCACGGCAGGTCCACCAGGATTCGCTGCTGGCCGACGCACCGCGCCAGGGCGTCGCCGGCAAGGCGGCCCTGCGCTGCGAGACCGGGCCGCGGGCCGACGCGCTGGCCGGCGACCTCACCGTCTGCGTGCTGGTGCCGAACCGGCCGCCCGCCCTGCGCCGCAAGGCCGGACTTTCGCGGGAGGCTCCGGCGGGCTAAGCCTCCGGCCATGCCCGATTCCACCGACAGCCCAACGCCCAGAACCGTCCGCGCCGGCACGGTCGCCTTCGGCAACCACCTGCCGCTGGCACTGATCGCCGGCCCGTGCCAGCTCGAGAGCCGCGACCACGCGCTCGAGATCGCGGCCGCGCTGAAGGAGATGGCGGAGTCCCTCGGGATCGCCCTCGTGTTCAAGGCCTCGTTCGACAAGGCGAACCGCACCTCGGGCGGCGCCGCCCGCGGCATCGGGTTGTCCGGCGCGCTGCCGATCTTCGCCGAGATCAAGGCGCGCTACGGCCTGCCGGTGCTCACCGACGTGCACGATGCCGGGCAGTGCGGGCCGGCGGCCGAGGTGGTCGACGTGCTCCAGATCCCGGCCTTCCTGTGCCGGCAGACCGACCTGCTGCTGGCCGCCGCCGCCACCGGCCGCGTGGTCAACGTGAAGAAGGGCCAGTTCCTCGCACCCTGGGACATGCAGCACGTGGCCGCCAAGGTCACCGGGGCCGGCAACCCGAACGTGATCGTCACCGAACGCGGCGCCTCGTTCGGCTACAACACCCTGGTCTCCGACATGCGCAGCCTGCCGATCATGGCCGCGGTCACGGGCGGCGCGCCGGTCGTGTTCGATGCGACCCACTCGGTGCAGCAGCCGGGCGGGCAGGGGGGAAGCTCGGGCGGCGAGCGCCGCTTCGTCGCCGTGCTGGCGCGGGCCGCCGTCGCGGTCGGCGTCGCGGGTGTCTTCATCGAGACCCACCCCGATCCCGATCGCGCCCCCTCCGACGGCCCCAACATGGTGGCGCTGCGGGACATGCCGGCGCTCGTGTCCGAGCTCCTGGCCTTCGACCGGCTGGCCAAGGCGCACGCGTAAGGCTCAGGACGTCGTCGCCGCCACGAGGACGTGCGCGCGCAGCGGCTGCGACAGGACGTGGCGCCCGCCCGCATCCGTCTCGGCGGCGGCCGCGAAGGCGTCGGCGATCGCCGACGCGTTGTCGCGGATCGCGGCCCACCGCGCCGGATCGACCGCCGCCACGCGCTCGAGGAAGGCGTCGCGGTCGGCGAAGGCCTCGCGGCGCACGAACCTCGTGTCGGACAGGCAGAGGAACGCCCCGGCCGCGATCGCTTCGGCGATGGCGCCCTGCGCCGCGGCGCGGATCGCGGTCTCGTCTTCGACCGGCTTGAGCGCCGAGAAGAAGCTGCCCTCGGCCAGCGGCTCGACCACGACGATCCGGCTGCCCGGTGCGACGACGCGGGCCGCCTCGTCCAGCGCCGCGCGCGGGTCGGGAACGTGGTGCAGGGCGTTGAGGATGACCGCGCCGCCGAAGGTCCCGTCGGAGAACGGCAGGGCCTCGGCGGAGCAGATCTCGAAGGCGCAGTCCGGCGCCCGGCGCCGGGCCGCCGCGACCGCCGCTTCGCCGGGGTCGATCCCCGTCACCCGCGCGCCGTGGCCGGCCAGCGCAGCCGACATCGCCCCGGGGCCGCACCCGATATCGACGATGCGGCGCCCCGCGATCGGCGAGAACGCGTCGAGGACGAGCGAGAGGGTATCCATGGGGCAAGGTCCGGTCCGGGCGTTCCGGAGCACCATCGCGGGGCGGCCGGCACGGTGCAACCGCCGCGGGGCGGAGAGCGGGAACGCCGCGATCATCCGGCTGCAGCGGCCCGCGGGTTCTGTCGGGGCGTTACGAACGCGCCGCTTCGTGATCGCGAGATCAATCGTCGCGCCTGTTCACCCGTCCATCCCCCTGATAGTTTCCCGTTCATCACACGCATTCGGTTCTCGCAGCAGGCATCCATCACCGGAGGTCCTGATCGGCGTCACCTGCGACCGAACGATCATTCCCACGGAAGAGCGGATGCCGTATCTGTGGGATAAAATCCCACGGATATGTCCCGCAATGCCGCGCTTCACCATCGACCTGCATGACGGCGCGCACTTCGTGCGCGACACCGAAGGCTTCGATCTGCCCGATGCGGATGCCGCGCGCGAGAAGCTCGTCCGGATCATGTCGAAGATCGCGCAGGGCTTCGCGGCCGTCCCCGAGCGCCAGGACTACCTCGCGGTGGTCCGCGACGAGCACCGGAAGGTCGTCTTCCGAGCCCGTCTCTCGCTGGACATCGAGACGTTCGACGTCGGCTGAGCACCGAGGATGGACCCTCGGGCGGCGCCGGCCGGGCATCGGCGCGTCACCGCGGCGTCGCGGGGTCGGCGGCCGAGCGCCTGGCGATGTCGACGACCTGCTCGAGCGTCGGCAGGTGCCCGCCGATCGGCCGCCGCATCCGCCGAGGCCAGTGCCTGCCCCTCTCCGGGCGGAACCGCGCCGTCTCCGGTGCCCGAGCCCTCGCGCTTGATCGCGCGGGTCGGCGCGGCGATGATCGCGGCCATGTCCGACATCGGTGATCCGCCCGCGGCGCGAACGGCGCCGCTCGTCTCGACCCGGGCGGCGACGTCGATCGTGATCGCCGACATGGTCGGGGTCGGCGTCTTCACCAGCCTCGGCTTCCAGGTCACGGATATCACGTCCGGCTTCACGCTGCTGCTGCTGTGGTTTGTCGGCGGCGTCGTCGCTCTGTGCGGGGCGTTCAGCTACGCCGAGCTGGCGGCGATGTTTCCCCGCTCCAGCGGCGAGTACAACTTCCTCACCCGCGCCTACGGCCCCGCCTTCGGCTTCATGGCCGGCTGGCTCTCCGCGACGGTCGGGTTCGCCGCGCCGGTGGCGCTCGCGGCGATGGCGTTCGGCCAGTATGCGCAGGCGATCCTGCCGGGGACCCCGCCCCTGCCCCTCGGCCTCGCGGTCGTCTGGGGGGTGACCGCCATCCGCCTGGTCGGGGGCCGCCACGGCGATGCGATCCAGGTCGGCTTCACGCTGCTGAAGCTCGCGCTGATCGTGCTCTTCATCGTCGCGGGCTTCGCCGGCGGCGGGGGCGGGTCGACCGACTTCGCGCCGAACGCCGCCGACCCGGGCCAGATCTTCAGCGCGAGCTTCGCGGTGAGCCTCGTCTTCGTGATGTACGCCTACACGGGCTGGAACGCGGCGACCTACATCGTCGGGGATCTGGCCGATCCGCCGCGCAGCCTGCCGCGGGCGCTGTTCGTCGGGACGGGCGTCGTGCTCGTGCTCTACGTCGCGCTGAACGCGGTGTTCCTCTACACGACGCCGACCGCGGAGCTCGCCGGGCAGATCGAGGTCGCCCTGATCAGCGGGCGCCACGTGTTCGGCGAGGCGGGCGGGCGGCTCGTTGGCATCCTGATCTGCCTCGGCCTGATCCCGACGATCAGCGCCATGATGTGGATCGGGCCGAGCGTCACCGTGGCGATGGGCGAGGACGCGCCCTTGCTGCGCGTGTTCGCGCGGCGCGCCCGCACCGGCGTGCCCGTGGCCGCGACCCTGCTGCAGGCCGTCGTCGCGAGCCTGCTGCTCCTCACCCGCAGCTTCGAGGCGGTGCTGGAATTCATCCAGTTCAGCCTGATCCTGTGCTCGTTCCTCACCGTCCTCGGCGTGATCAGGCTGCGCATCACCCGGCCCGACCTGCCGCGGCCGGTCCGCGCCTGGGGCTATCCGGTCACGCCGCTGATTTTCCTCGGCGTCACGCTGTTCATGCTGGTCCACCTGGTCGCCTCGCGACCGCTCCAGTCGCTCGCGGGCTTCCTCCTGATGCTGGCCGGCCTGCTGCTCTTCGTCGTTGCGGACGGGCTGGCCCGGCGCAGGGACCGGACGCCGATGCGATAAGGCCGCTCGATCCCGAAGCCGATGCGTGCGACGCGAGGCCGGCCGAGACCGCTGGCGCGCACCGTTCCCGAAGCGCGATCACGGCGTCGAGGCGGCGCCCGGTTTGGTCGCGCGCAGCACGTCGAGCCGGTACTCGGCGGTCCGCGACTGCGCCAGCACCCGCGCGAAGCCCTTCGCGCCGGCGATGAAGCCTTCGGCCGCGTCGTCGCCAGAAAGCGGGTAGTGGGTGACGCCGAGCCAGTGCACCAGCACGATGTCGGCCTCGGGCAGCACCGCGTTCTCCACCCGTGCGACGAGACGCGCGAGATCGGCCCGGTCGAGGTAGTAGGCCACCTCCGAGATCACGATCAGGTCGAACCGCCCGTCGGGCCATTGCCCCGGAACGGCGGCGAGCTGGAAGCGCGCATTCGCGCAATCGGCGCAGCGGGCGCGGGCCGCCTCGATCACGGAGGGAACCACGTCGAGCCCGACCACGGCATCGCAGCGCTGGCAGAGCTGGTGCGTGAACACCCCGATCGAGCAGCCGACATCGAGGGCGGACGCGTAGCGGTGCCGGGGCAGGGCGGCGAGCGTCGCCTGGTACTTGGCACGCTCGTAGGCGCTCGAGGCGAACTGCCAGGGATCGGCCTCGGTGGCGTACATGCCCTTGAAGTAGTCGGTGTCGAGGGACTTCGCGCGCCGGCCCGTCTCCGTCACAGCCGGCCCTCCCGCCTCGCTCTCCGCACCCGCGGCGGCCGTCATCCCGAGCAGCGTGCCGGCGACGACGCCGCCCCCGGATCGCAGCAGGCTCCGGCGTGACGGTCGCTTGCAGTCGCGCACGATGAACCTCACCCCGTCCGTAGGCCTGTGATGAGCGCAACCGCATCCGCCCGGGACAGTTCCGCCGGAGCCCGCCCGCGTCAGGACGGCCCGATCGACAGTTCATGCCCGATCGACGGCCTGTGCCGGGAGCGTGAACGAGGAACATCGACGCGGCGCATCCCGTTGAGACAGCCGTATTATGGGAGAAAACGCATGGTCGACGTCGCGCAGATCAAGGAACACGCCGAGGTCGTCGGCTCGGACGGAGCCCACGTCGGCACGGTCGATCACGTCGACAAGGGCGAGATCAAGCTGACGAAGAAGGACGCGGCCGCCGGGGGCCTGCACCACTACATCCCGGTCGATTTCGTCCAGGCGGTCGAGGGCGACACCGTCCGCCTCGACCGGCCGGCCGAGGAGGTCAAGCGCGAGTGGTCGACGTCCTGACCCCATGGGATCCGCGGCGCCTGGGCGTCGCGTTCCGCCCCCGCACAGGCCCGAACGCGGTGTCCACGGCGTTCGGCGCAACGGGCGACGAGCCCCCGGCCAACCGCTGCCGGGCTCCGTCATCGTCTCCGATGAGCGACCGGGAATGGCATCAACCGTGTTGAGCCGCGATGTCCGATGACGATGCCGAGGCGTTTCTGCGCGAAGTCCGCGCGGCGCTCGCCACCGCTCGCCCCGAGGAACCGTCCCTCGACAGCCTGCAGCGCCTGATGACCTGGCTGCAGACCACCGAGATGGAGGAAGCCCCGCCCGAGGCCGGCCGCGACGGCACGGAGGACGGGAAGGACGGCGAGGGCGCCGTCCCCGAAGTCTCGGAGCCGTGACAGACGATCCGGACGGAAGGGCCGGCCGGAGCGTCGCGCCAGGCCCGGGGAGGCGACCCTGCCCGAGGGGGCAGGCAGGGCCGCCGCAGCGGATCGGGCAGATCTGCTGGCTGCCGAGGCAGTCAAGGCATGGTGCGGCAGACAGGTTGCCGAAGAATGACCGAGCGGCGCCCGAAATGGCGTTCGAATCGGACCGGAGGCGCAGAACCCCTGCCAAGGCGTCGATCAACGATCCGTGTGGGGCGGAACGCCGGGCTGGGCCGATCCGTTTCAGCCGCCTCACGGGAGCGTACCATCATGAAGCTCGGTCTCGCCGCCTCGCTGGTCGCCAGCAGCCTTCTCCTCGTCGCCCCCGCACGTGCGCAGGGCACGGCGAACGCGCCCGGCGCGGTGCCGGGGTCGGCGGCCACCGCACCGGCGGCCAATCCCACGGCACCGGGGAGCAAGCCCGCGGCGCCGAAGGCGGATCGCACCGCGCGATCGAAGGAATGCTCGATGCAAGCCGACAAGCAGGGCCTGCACGGCAAGGCGCGCAAGGCCTTCCGGAATTCGTGCAAGCACGGCCGATCCTGATCCGGTCGTCCGGCGCGCCGCCTTGATCCCGCTCTCGCCGACCGTGCGTCCGCGACGTCGGCCCATCGGTGATGAGGTCGGCCGGATGCGGCTGTCCCTCCTCGGTGCCTGCATCCTGCTCGCCCTCGGCGGCTGCCAGGATCCGAAGCCCGGCCCCGCCGGCCCGGCCGGGCCGAAGGGCGACACCGGCCCGCCCGGCCCCCGAGGGGACGCGGGCCTCACCGGCGCGACCGGGCAGCGCGGCGCGACCGGCGACAGGGGCGAGCGCGGCGAGCCCGGTCCCGTCGGCCCCGCCCTCGACGGCCTGGTGCGGCAGGACGTGCTCTGCCGGCGCGACGAGATCCTGATCGGCGCCTATTGCCAAGGCTACGCGGTGCTTCCCTCGGTCACGATCACCGACGGCATCGCCACCGTCGGATGCATGGACCTGCAGTCCAAGCCCGCCAAGAACGCCCGACCGGTCGCGACCTGCCTGAAGAAGCCATGAGCGACCTCCAGTTCTGGCTCTTCCTCGCGGTCGCCATCCCCATCCTGCTCCTGCCGGCTGGGATCGCGGCCTGGAAGGGGCGCAACCTCTGGCCCGTCATCGCCTTGAGCCTCGTGTTCTGGCCGGGCGCGCTGGGTTTGGCCCTGCGGACCAGGCGGCGGTGACGGCGCTGACCGGTACTGCCGTGCATGCCCCCGGCATCGAGCGGACGACGCCGTTGCGCACCATGCGCCGCGATGGTCCGCGGCGCCCTACCGGATGATTTGCCCGCCGGCCGATGCGGACGATGCTGGCGGACCCGGGATCACCGAGCCGCGGTCGCGCTCGCGGATGAAGCCGGCGACCGCCTCCGATTGCAGCGGCACCGAGAGGCGCTCGATGTGCGGGTCGTGCGCGAGCGCCTGCGTCGTCGCCCGCACGTTGGCGTAGGGGTTGCCCTCGGCGCTCTCCAGGAAGAAGGCGCGCGTCGATCGATGACGGCATCGAGTTCACGCATCCGTTCGCGAGACGGCGAGGGTTCGGTGCCGCTCCCGATGTCGCCGATGATGTCGCGGGATCGGACGAAGGGCAGAAGGTCAGGAGCCTTTTGAAGAGTAGAATATAGTTCGCCAGCGGCCCCAGATCGGAGATCGTCTTTCTGGCTCGCCGTCTGCATTAAAAATTCCCTCTCGTTGACTTCGGGCGAGGCCGGGCGGATTTTTCGCAGCCCTTCCCGGTCCCGTCCGACAGGCGTCGGACGCGCGTCCTCGCTCGGGTCGACTGCTTCGGGCGGCTGCACGCGCCATCGCGGCGCGCGGCACCCCGGCCTTCGAACGCCCGAGCGATCAGGAGAGTCCCATGAGCCATCTCCCGCCCGATGCCGTCGAGTTCATCGGCTTCGCGGCCCCCCGGCTGACCTCCGAGATCCATCCGGCGGAGGGTCCGGCGATCGACCGGGACTACCTCGACCGCCTCGCTCAGGCGCACGAGGCCGGCGGCTTCGACCGCATCCTCGTCGCCGCCTACTCGACGGCGCCGGACGCCCTGCTGATCGCGTCCCGGATCGCGGCGGTGACGCGACGGATCGGGCTGATGATCGCCCATCGCACCGGCTTCACCGCGCCGACGGTGGCCGCCCGGCAATTCGCGACGCTCGACCAGCTCACCGGCGGCCGCATCGCCATCCACGCGATCAGCGGCGGCGACGATCGGGACCTGGCACGCGACGGCGATCACCTGAGCAAGGACGAGCGCTACGCCAGGACGCGGGAATTCCTCGACGTCGCGCGCCTGTCCTGGACCGCGGAAACGCCGTTCGACTATTCCGGCAGCTTCTACCAAGTCGAGCAGGGGTTCTCGGAGGTGAAGCCGGTGCGGGCCGACGGCATCCCGGTCTTCTTCGGCGGCGCCTCGCCGGCGGCGCTCGACGTGGCCGGGCGCCATGCCGACACCTACGCCCTCTGGGGCGAGACGCTGGATCAGGTCCGCGACCTCATCGCCCGCGTCCGCGCCGCGGCGGCCCCCTACGGCCGGAATCCGCGCTTCAGCCTGTCGTTCCGGCCGATCCTCGCCGACACGGAGGCGGCGGCCTGGGCGCGGGCCGAGGCGATCCTCGCCAGGACCAGGGCCGTGCGCGCGGCCAGGGGCCTCGGCCCCGCGGCGACCCCGCAGAACGAGGGCGCGCGAAGGCTCCTCGCGGCGGCCGCGAGCGGCACCCGCCTGGACAAGCGCCTCTACACGGCGATCGCCGCCGAGACCGGCGCGGCCGGCAATTCCACCGCGCTCGTCGGCACGCCCGATCAGGTCGCCGAGGCGCTGCTCGACTATCACGACCTCGGCGTGCGCACCTTCCTGATCCGCGGCTTCGATCCGCTGGAGGATGCGATCGGCTACGGTCGCGACCTGCTGCCGGCCTTCCGCGCGCAGCTCGCCAACCGCTCCACCACCGCGGACGCCGCCTGATGCGCGCGCTTCTGACGGTTCTCGCGCTCCTCGTTGCCCTGATCCCCGCCCGGGCCGAGGACGTCCTCCGGGTCGGCGACCAGCGCGGCAACGCACGCGCGCTGATGGAGGCCGCCGGCGTCCTCGACGGGCTGCCCTACCGGCTGGCCTGGAGCGAGTTCCCGGCCGCCGCCCCGTTGCTCGAGGCCCTGAACGCCGGCGCGATCGATGCCGGCGGCGTCGGCGACGCGCCCTTCACCTTCGCCGCCGCCGCGGGCGTTCCGGTCAAGGCCTTCCTCGCCTTCCGGAACCGCCAGGACGGGCTCGCGATCCTGGCGGCGGCGGATTCGCCGATCCGCACGGTCGCCGACCTCAAGGGCAGGCGCATCGCGACGAACCGCGGCTCGATCGGGCATCAGGTGGTGCTCGCGGCCCTGGAGGAGGCCGGGCTGCCGGCCGATGCCGTCACCCTGAGCTTCCTGCCGCCGGCCGACGCCAAGATCGCCCTGGCCTCGGGCAGCGTCGACGCCTGGGCGACCTGGGAGCCCTACACTTCCACCGCCGAGCTCGCGGGCCTGGTCCGTGTCGTGCGCGACGGCAACGGCATCACGCCAGGCCTCAGCTTCGCCGTGGCGAGCGACGCCGCGCTGAAGGACAAGCGCGCGCTGCTCGCCGATTTCGGGGAGCGGCTCGCGCGGGCCCGGGCCTGGGCGCTCGCCGACCCCGCCCCCTACGCGAAGGTCTGGTCGAAGCTCATCGGCCTGCCGGAGGCGGTGCCGCTGCGCTGGTTCGGCCGGGCGCAGTACCGCAACGTCCCGATCGACGAGGCCGTGATCGCCGACGAGCAGGCCAACATCGACCTCTACGTGCGCGCAGGCCTGATCCCGAAGGCGCGCGCGCCGCGGGCCGAGGCGATCTTCGACACGGGATTACCGCAACCGGCTGCGTTACGCTGATCGGCCGACGAGCAGGATTCGAGCGATGCACGATCACCACGACGACCCGCACGACCACCCGCACGCCCAGGCCGAGCCGGGTCCGGGCGCCGAGCGCTGGAAGCACGACGGCGTCCGGGTGATCCCCGGCGACAGGCTCGACGCCAACACGGCGCAGACGCCGGGCATGTTCCGGCAGGCGGCGATCAACCATGCCCGCGTCGGCGCGCAGAAGATCTGGGCCGGCACCGTGGCGATCGAGCCCGACGCCAAGACCGGGGTGCACCATCATGGCGCGCTGGAGAGCGTGATCTTTGTGCTGTCGGGGCGCGCCCGGATGCGCTGGGGCGACCGGCTCGAATACGTCGCCGAAGCGGGCCCCGGCGACTTCATCTTCGTGCCGCCCTACGTGCCGCATCAGGAGATCAACGCCTCGCCCGACGAGACGCTGCAATGCGTGCTCGTGCGCTCCGACAACGAGGCGGTGGTGGTCAACATCCCGGAGGTCGAGCCGGTGGAGCGGCCCGAGACCGTCCACTGGATCGATCCGATCCACAAGCATCCTTGAGGCCCGGCGCCGCGAGCGCTGAAACGGCGCAGGTCGCGGCGCGTTCTGCAATGCGGGCACCCGAGAGGCCCAGCGCGACATTCACCATCGGCCGGCGGGGCGGGACACCTTGAGACAGGACACGATGCGCCTCGGCGCGTTCTTCTACGCCACCGGCCACCACGTGGCGGGCTGGCGCCACCCGTCGAGCGAGGCCGACGGCGGCCTCAACCTCGAGCGCTATGTCGGCTGGGCGCAGCGGGCCGAGGCGGCGAAGTTCGACCTCGTCTTCCTCGAGGACGGCTCCGGCATCCGCGACTCGAACCTGCGCTCGAGCGAGCGGACCGCGCGCTCGGCGCATTTCGAGCCGGTGACGCTGCTGTCGGCGCTGGCCGCCGTCACCAGCCGGATCGGGCTCGTCGCGACCACCTCGACCAGCTTCAACGAGCCCTACAACGTCGCCCGGCGCTTCGCCTCGCTCGACCACCTCAGCGGCGGCCGGGCCGGCTGGAACCTCGTGACCTCCACGACCGACGCCGAGGCCGCCAATTTCGGCGAGGCCGGCATCGCCCGCCACGGCGACCGCTACGCCCGGGCCGAGGAGTTCGTCGACGTGGTGCTGGGCCTGTGGAACACCTGGGACGACGGCGCCGTCGTCATCGATCGCGCCAGCGGCCAGTTCTCGAAGCCGGACGGCTTCCGCCCGCTGAACCATCGCGGCACGCATTTCGAGGTGCGCGGACCGCTCAACATCGCGCGCACGCCGCAGGGCCAGCCGGTGGTGGTGCAGGCGGGCTCGTCGGGGCCGGGCAAGGATCTGGCGGCCCGCACCGCCGAGGTCGTGTTCACCGCCAACCAGACGCTCGCGGAAGCGGTCGAGTTCGCCGGCGACCTCAAGGCGCGCCTGCCGCGGTTCGGCCGCGAGCCCGGCGACCTCAAGGTCATGCCGGGCCTGTTTCCCGTCGTCGGGCGCAGCGAGGCGGAGGCGCGGGCCAAGTTCGAGGCGCTGCAGGACCTGATCGACCCGGTGGTGGGCCTCGCCCTGCTCGAGCGGATGGTCGGCGGCTTCGACCTCTCCGGGTTCGATCCCGACGGCCCGGTGCCGGAGCTGCCGGAGGCCGAGGGCGCCAAGTCGCGCCAGCAGCTGATGTTCGGCCTCGCCCGCCGGGAGGGGCTGACCCTTCGCCAGCTCTACCTGCGGATCGCCGGGGCGCGGGGCCACTCGCAGATCGTCGGCACGCCCATGCAGGTCGCCGACGAGATGGAGGCCCGCTTCCGCGCCGGCGGCGCCGACGGCTTCAACATCATGCCCGCGACCCTGCCCGGCGGCCTCGACGACTTCATCGAGCTGGTCCTGCCGGAGCTGCGCCGGCGCGGCCTCGTCCGGACGGAGTACGAGGGCCGCACGCTGCGCGCGCATCTCGGCACGCGTCCGCCCGCGGGCTTCGGCCCGGCGGCGCCGTCCGGCTCGGGCAGCGGCACGAAGGAGGGACGATGAGCCGGGACCGACGCCTGCATCTCGGGGCGTTCATGCGCCCGCTCGGCATCCATACCGCCTGGTGGCGCTATCCCGGCGGGTACCCGGACGCCAACTTCAACCTCGAGCATCTCGTCCACTTCGCCCGCCGGCTGGAGGCGGCGAAGTTCGACGCTTTCTTCATGGCCGACCATCTCGCGGTGATGAACATGCCGCCGGCGGCCTTGCGCCGCTCGGCCACCGTGACCTCGTTCGATCCGCTGACCCTGGTGCCGGCGCTCGCCATGGTCACCGAGCGCATCGGGCTGATCGCCACCGCCTCGACGACCTACAACGAGCCCTACCACGTCGCCCGCAAGTTCGCCTCGCTCGACCACATCTCGAAGGGCCGCGCCGGCTGGAACCTCGTCACTTCGGGCAATCCCGACGAGGCGCACAACTTCGGCCGCGACGCGCATGTCGAGCACGCCACCCGCTACGCCCGCGCCCGCGAGTTCTTCGACGTGGTGACCGGCCTCTGGGACTCGTTCGCCGACGACGCCTTCCGCATGGACCCCGGGAGCGGGCTGTTCTTCGACCCCGACAGGATGCACGTCCTCGATCACCGCGGCGCGTTCCTGAAGGTGAAGGGCCCCCTCAACGTCGCCCGGCCGGTGCAGGGCTGGCCGGTGATCGTGCAGGCCGGCGCCTCCGAAGCCGGACGGCAGATCGCCGCCGAGACCGCCGAGGTGGTGTTCGGGTCGAGCTCCACCCTGGAGGCGGGCCAGTCGTTCTACGCCGACGTGAAGGGACGCATGCCGGCGCTCGGCCGAGACCCGGACCACCTCAAGATCCTGCCCGGCGCCTTCGTGGTGCTGGGCGGGACCGAGGACGAGGCCAGGGCCAAGAAGGCGCGGCTCGACGACCTCGTCCATCCCGACAGCGGGCTCGCCAACCTCTCGGTGCGCCTCGGCGTCGACGCCTCGGGCTTCGCCCTCGACGCGCCGCTGCCCGAGATCCCCGAGACCAACGCGAGCAAGAGCGGGCAGGCGCAGATCGTCGACTACGCCCGCAGGACCGGCGCAACGGTGCGGGAGCTGGCGCGCAAGGTCGGCGGCTACGGCGGCCTTCAGATGGTCGGGACCGCGGCACAGGTCGCCGACCGGATGGAGGAGTGGCTCGACGGCCGGGCCTGCGACGGCTTCAACGTGATGTTCCCCTTCGTGCCGGAAGGCCTCGACGACGTGGTCGACCGGCTGGTGCCGGAACTGCAGCGCCGCGACCTGTTCCGCCGGGACTACGAGGGGACGACGTTGCGCGACCATCTCGGCCTGCCGCGCCCGGGCAACCGCTTCTTCGCCTGAGGGGGCCCCCGGCAGACGATCCATCCCGGCACGCCCGTTCGTCGGTCCGAGGCGGATCGAAGCGCCGGGCAGCACCGCACGCCCGGATTGCCTCGACAAACCGGACGAAACGCCGTCAGATCGGCGCTCGAGAACCGCGCGGGGTCCCAGGTCGCACGCCAGAAGGAGCGACCGGCGAAGTCCCGTCGGCGATCCGGGAGGAGAGTGCGATGCGTCGGAACGCGCTGCTGTCGGCCCTGGCCGTCGCCACGAGCCTGTCCTGCATCGGCGGGGCCGCCGCCAAGCCGCTCGCCTTCACCGGCATCCGGCTGATCGACGGCCTGTCGGCCGAGCCGGTCGCGGATGCGGTGCTGGTCGTCGACGGCGACCGCATCGTCGCGGCGGGGCCGCGCATGGCGGTCGCGGTGCCGTCCGACGCCGAGATCCGCGAACGGCCCGGGCACACGATCATGCCGGGACTGATCTCCGATCACTCTCACGTCGGCATCGTAAGGGGCGTCGACGTCGGCGCCCGGAACTACACGCGCGAGACCATCCTCGCCCAGCTCGAAGCCTACACCGCCCGGGGCGTCACCACGATCATGGCGCTCGGGCTCAACGGCGCGATCATGCCCGAGATCCGTGCCGAGGCGCATGCGGGTCTCATCCCCGGCGCCGACCTGTTCGGCGTCGACCGCGGCATCGGGGTGCCCGACGGCGGCCCGCCGCAGGCGATGGTGCGCGTCAGCCCGGATCAGCTCTTCCGCCCGGCGAACGCCGACGAGGGCCGCGACGCGGTCCGCGCGATGAAGGCGCGCGGCACCGACATGGTGAAGCTCTGGCTCGACGATTTCGGCGGCTCCGTGCCGGCCAAGATGCAGCCTTCCGTCTACGCGGCGGTGATCGACGAGGCCCATCGCCTCGGCCTGCGGGTCGCGGCCCACGTCCACGATCTCGAGGACGCGCGGGCCGTGGTCCGGGCCGGGGTCGATGTGCTCGCGCACGGCGTCCGCGACAAGCCGGTCGACCCGGACTTCGTCGCGCTGCTGAAGGCGCACGACACCTGGTACATCGCGACCCTGGCCCTCGACGAGGCGACCTTCGCCTACGCCGACGCGCCAGCCTGGGCGCAAACGCCCTTCGTCCGGACGGCGCTCGCGCCCGACCTCAAGGCGCGGTTCGACGACCCCGCCTGGCAGCGCGACACCCGCGCGAGCGCCAAGGCGCAGGCCGCGCGCGACTCGCTGGCCACGAACCTCGCGAACCTCAAGGCGCTCCAGACCGCCGGCGTCCGGATCGGGTTCGGGACCGACAGCGGCGCGGCGCCCGAGCGCGTCCCCGGCGTGGCCGAGCACCGCGAGCTGGCGCTGATGGTGCAGGCCGGGTTCACGCCGATGGAAGCCCTGACCATCGCGACGGCGCGGGCGGCCGACCTCCTCGGCCTCGCCGACCGCGGCCGCCTGGAAGCGGGTCGCCGCGCCGATTTCGTCGTGCTCGCCGCCGATCCGTCCGAGGACATCGCCGCCAGCACCCGGATCGTCGAGGTCTGGCAGCGCGGGCGGCCGCAGGCGGTCGCCCCGTCTGCCGCGCCCTGACGGCGCGTCGCAGCGTCGGCATTCTCAGGCGGAGCCTGCGATGCTGCCCCGGCACGCCGGCCGAGGCCGAGTTCTCGCAGGACAGGGCGGAACCCCGCGTTCGCCGAGGCGGCGACGCGCCGCAGGGGCTCACGCGCCTGTGACGCGGCGGCTTGGCAACAATCGGGGGCGAGGGTGATTGGGCAGGGGCGCCACGGTCCCGGGCGCCCCTTTCATCCCCATACCGACGAGAGATTTATGACGCCTCAATTCTGGCTGTGGCTGGGCTTTGCAGGAATGGCGGCAGGCGCCGCCGTGATCCTGTTCATCGCGAAGCGGCGCACGCCCGCCGAAGAAGCCGACGGGATCATCCACGGAATCGTGCCGATCATCGCGGCCTGCTCCTACTTCGCCATGGCGACGGGCCAGGGCAGCATCACCCTTCCGGCCGGTCCCGATGCGGCGGAGGCTGCGCGGCAGTTCTACTTCGCACGCTACATCGACTGGACCTTCACCACGCCGCTCCTGCTCGTCGGGCTCTCGCGCACTGCGATGCATTCCGGCATGCGCCGGCCGGCCGTCGTCTGGGGGCTGATCGGCTCCGACCTGCTCATGATCGTGACGGCCCTGGCCTTCGGCCTGTCCGACGTCGCCGCCGTGAAGTGGACGTGGTTCGCCATCTCCTGCGGCGCGTTCCTGGCCGTGTTCTACGGGATCTTCGTGCAGCTGCGCGAGGAGAACGCCGGCGAGCGGGCCGACGTGCGCAAGGCCTTCCTGCGCAATGCCGTGTTCCTCACCGGGGTGTGGTGCGCCTACCCGGTGGTGCTGCTCGTCGGCCAGGACGGCCTCGGCATCCTGTCGCCGAGCCTCGCGCTGGCGGTGATCGCGATCCTCGATCTCACCGCCAAGGTCGTCTACGGCATCATGGCGACGCTGGAGACGACCCGCGCCGTCGACCGCGACCTGGCCGAGGGGCGGACGGCCACGACGCCGCTGCGCCGGGCGGCCTGATGCTCCTGGCGGCTCGATCGTCCCTCTCCCGCCTCGCGGGGCCCGACGGCGCGAGCCGCCACCCCATCCATGCGGGGGTGACCGGCCTGCCGCAGCTCGCCGCCGCGCTCGTCGCGCTCGGGCTGGTCGCCTCCGCGTTCCTCCCGCGCGAAGCCTCCTGGCTCGTCGCCCTGACGGTCGTCATCGTCCTCGGCGTTCCGCACGGTGCGCTCGACGGCTCGGTGGCGGCCCCGCTGCTGCGCCCGCGCTACGGCCGAGCGTGGTTCGGGGTCTTCGCCGTTCCCTATCTCGGCCTCTCGGCCCTCGTCCTCCTGGCCTGGCAGATCGCCCCCCTGGCGACGCTTGCGGGCTTCCTCGGGTTGTCGGTCCTGCATTTCGGCGAGGAGGATTCGGGCCCTGGCCGACCGTTCGAGGCGCTCGTGCGCGGTGGCCTCCCGATCGCCCTGCCGGCGCTCCTGCATCCGCCCGAGACGGCGGAGATCTTCTCGGCGGTCGCACGGGTGCCGATGCCGTCGCTTCCCGCCTGGTGGACAGCCGCCGCCTGGCTCTGGCTCGCCCTCACGGCGGCCTGGCTCCTCGGCCGTCGCGTGCGGCCGGCGGTGCTGGCCGAGATGTTCGTCCTGGCCGCCGCCTTCTGGCTGCTGCCGCCGCTCACCGCGTTCACCCTGTACTTCGTCGTCCTCCATGGCCCCCGGCACATGCGGGCGCTGGTGCGGGACCCGGCGAAGGCGCCCGGCGTCGACACGATGCCGCGCGCCGTCCGCGCCGCGCTGCCGGTCTTCGCGTTGACGCTGCTGCTCGGCGCGGGGCTGTGGCCGCTCTACGCCGCCGGCGCCGCGGATGCACCGGCCAACCTCCTGACCCTGACGCTCCAGATGCTGTCCGCCCTGACCGTGCCGCACGTCCTCCTCGACCGCATCGCGAGCCGGTCGCAAGGCTGATCCCGGAGCCGTCGATGCGCGGATCGCGCGGCGATCCGATCGGATCCGGCTCCGGGCTCGCCCGAGGGACCTAGGCATCGATCACCTACGGCATCGATCCTCTCGCGCCGGCCACTGTAGGCGAGCGCGGCGACGCGCAGCGATCATCACCGCGATCGCCCAGTGTCGGACAGCTCCGAACGCACGCGCGACTTCGCGGCAAGTGCATTCGACCGATGTCTTGAAGTCGCCATCGGCGGACGATCAGAGCCGCCGAGTGACTTTTGCCACACTCCCGACGCAAAAGCCGAGCTTGCAAGTCCCGTCGGCTGTCACCGGTCTCGGCTTGGCAGTACATTGGCGCAGCGTCGGTCGGAGCGTGCTTCGATCGGGCCGCAGGACATGGGACGCTCGGGATCATGATCATGGATGGTGGGCGTGCCGATGCCGGCGCGATGGACCGGACCGCTTGGCTTCGGACGGCGCTTCTGAGCCGCAGGTCGTTCCTGGCCGGCTCGGCGGTCGGCCTCGGCGCCCTCGGCCTCGGCAGCTGCGCGACCACCGACGGCATCCTGCTGGCCGAGGCGGCCAAGACCTACGGGCCGATGCCGGACGAGAAGTTCCCGATCCCGGCGGTCGACATCAGCAAGGTCGACCCGAAATACTATCGCCGGACGGTACGCTACGAGACCAAGGAAGCGCCCGGCACGATCGTCGTCGATCCCGCCAACTACTACGTCTACCGCATCGAGGGCGACGGAGCCGCGACCCGCTACGGCGCCAATGTCGGGCGCGACGGGTTCCTCTGGCACGGCGACGCCTATGTCGGCCGCAAGTCCGAGTGGGCGACCTGGACGCCGCCCAAGGAGATGATCCGGCGCCAGCCGGAGGCGGCCCAATACGCCCGCGGCATGCCGGGCGGCCTCGACAACCCGCTGGGCGCCCGCACCCTGCATCTCTACCAGAACGGCGCCTACACGCTCTACACGATCTACGCCTCGAGCGAGCCCGACACGATCGGCACCGGCATCACGAGCGGCTGCGTCGGCCTGCTCAGCCAGGACATGATCCACCTCTACGCCCGGACGCCGGTGAAGACCAAGGTGGTCGTCCTTCCGGCGTAGCCGAACGTTCGACCCTGCCCGGGAAGCCGAGCCGGCGCGCGGTCTCGCGGCGGCGGTCTGCGCCGCGCCGAGGAAGGCGGGAAGACAGGCGGAAGGGGTGCCTGAGACACCCTGCGCCAGGACGCGTCACCGGGATATCGGCCGCCGGCACCGGAGGTGTTCGTGCCGGCCATCGCCGCTTGGCCAGCTACGCTCGGTCGTCGTCGCGCCCGGCACCCGGTCCTCGTCACGAGCTCGCCTGGGGCGAACCAGCGCCCATGCAGCGGGACGACCGGCTCGTATCGGGATTCCTCGGCGCACGACCCTTCGCGGTTCAGGCGAGATGGCGCCCTTCCGCCAAGCCGAACTGGAGATAATGGTGCAGCGGATCCATGCCGGCCGCCGCCACGTCCGGGTTGGCGGCCAGGTATGCGGCCGTGTGGAACGCCGCGCTCGGGTCTCGGCCCTGGAACCATCCCGACTGCTCGTAGTGCAACAGCGGGTTGGTGCCGGATGCCGCCACGTCCGGGTTGGCGGCAAGGTAGCCGGTCGTCGAGAAGTAGGCGTCCGGGTCGCGGCCCTCCCGGGCGCCGTATGTGAGGTAGTGCGTGAAGGCAAACGAATCGGCGGTCGCGGTCTGCGTACGGGCGGCGGTGGCCACATCCGCGTTCGTGGCGAGGTAATAGGTCGCGTCGAAGTCGCCGTAGAGGTGGTGGCCGCCGCCTTGGGCAATCGTCAGCCCGGGAAACGCGGCGCGGCCCTCCGCCTGGCCGTAGCCGAGGTAGTGCGCCAGCGGGTCGACCTTCGCGGCAGCGACGTCCGGGTTCGCCGCGAGGTAGGCCTCGCCCGAGAAGCCCGGGCCGGGGCTGCGGCCCTCCCGCCAACCGAACATGTCGTAATGGGTCAGCGGGTTGACGCCAGCGGCAGCGACGTCGGGGTTGGCGGCAAGGTAGGCCGCGGTCGAGAAGAATGCGTTCGGATCGCGGCCCTCGTGCCAGCCGTACTGTGCGTAGTGCTGTTCGGGATCGACGTGGGCGCGCCAGACGTCGAGGTTGTGCGCGTCGTAGTAGAGGTCGTCGACGAGAGCCGATCCATGAGCCTCGTCTATCGTGCCGTCGGTGAAATGAAGGTGGTCGATGCCGGTGACATCGTGCACCATGCCATCCGGTCCCGTCAGCAGGGCATCACCATTGCGATAACCGACATTTGCCTGCGTGAACGCGAAAGCGAAGGTCGCGTCGGACGCTGGCGCAGGCGCGGCGGCGGTAACAGTAAGGGTGCTCGAGGCTGCGCCGCCATGACCATCACCTGCGATATACGTAAAGGACTCGGCACCTGCAGCGTGAGATAGGTAGCTGTAATGACCGTCCGATCCGATCGTGAGGATACCATGCTGGCTTGCGATCGTGACTTCACCTGTGTTCGCAACGTCATAAGTCGTTCCGGCGTTCGTACGCACGGTCGTGACATGCAAAGCATTGCCGCCTAAACTGATGTCGTTGGCGAGCAGGTTCCCTGTCGCGATGGTGTGCGCGCTGAGCGTAAGGGCGTCAGCCTTCGCAATCGGCGTGCTGGCCACGGTGAAGTCGAACGAGACCGGCACCGCGGCGTTGCCGGCACGATCGGTCGCGGACGCGACGACCGTGTGCGCACCGAGGCCGAAGGTCTGGCCGGACACGACGACGGCTTGGCCTTCCTTGAACACCACCGGATCGGCTCCGTCGACCGCATCGGTGGACGTGGCCGCGAAGACGACCGGCGCACCGGCCGCGGAGGTCGCCTCGACCTGAGCGGGCGGCCGCGCGCCGAGGGTCAGGATTGGGGATGTGAAATCGGAGACGACAGAGAGGCCACGGGCGTCGACCCAAGCGGGCATGTTTTGGTCGTCGTAGACAGCCGCACCGATGCCTGGAAGATTCGTCAGAGCGATACGATCGCCGCCCCAGCCATAAAACAGCTTTTCTCCAGCCACCACCTCATGATCGAAGGTCAATAAAAGCTTGTTGTTCCCCAATAGATCCGCCCGAACCGCAACCGCATCGGGGGAAGCATCGGTGTAATCGGCGCGCAGGCTCCAGCCGGCACCGAGGCGCGCGCTGGAACTCAGCGGAAGCAAACCGGATGCAGCGTCGAATTGGAACGTCAGCACGACTTGGCGAGAATGTCCGAAAACGGCATTCGCAAAAACAACCAGCGGCCCGGCATCGTCGATGTTTCCACCGGCCAGGGCGAGCGGCGAGCCCGACAGCGCAGACGCTCGAAATTCTTCGGCGACGCCGAGCGCGATGCGATGAGCCCACTGTGCACTATCAGCCTGATTGCCGTGAAGGCTTCCAGGCAATACAGGCTTTGTCACATCCAGATTGACGTCCATATCGACGTCGCTGGATTGACTTACCGCAAACGCCGCATTGAATTTCGAGTCTTCGGTGAGCCGTGTTTGGCCGACGCGGATATCCTGGTTCTTTATAGCTCCTTGAAAAGGGATCGCGTTGACGAAGAGATATGGCGTCGTACCCGCATCCTGCCCGAGCGTGGCGCGGACGAGACCCGCTTCGTAACGGACAGCACTTTCCCACAGGTCGGTCGTAAGACCTGAATTCAGGCTGTCATTCTCGTTATGCAACCAGACTATTGCGGTGGGATTGGCGCGGTCTGCAGCGCTCAACTTTCCGAGAGCGCTCAGCAGCCCGAGCTCCTGGACGTTGGCAGTCCACCCTTTCGTATAATCCCCGCCGTTCGCCGTCAGCCAGTTGGTCGTTAGACCGGTCCCGCCCCATTCCGTGTTGGATCCATCGGAGTTGTTCCAATCCCCGACGATATTGACCTTGTGACCAACGCCGTCAAATCCTAGCAGATGTTCGATGTCCTCTTTGATGACCGGCATCAGACCATTTGTTGTGATATAGCGCGCGTTAGATTGCCCCCGTATGACAACGTTGATAGTCGACGATGCAGGCACATCGCCGGTCTTGGCCACATCGGCATCGGGAACAAAACCCTTGTTCAACCCATCCGTGGTCATGCTCGTTGTGAGAGGTCGAGGAGAAGAACTCTTGAGCCCATCCGGCGATGCGACGACGACAGTGTATGAACCGGCGGTTACGCTGCCAAAACTATAATGACCGCTCGAGTCCGAAGTCGTGGTGAGCAAAGCGTGGCCGCTCGAGTCGAAAAGCGCCACGCTTGCTTGGCGAATTCCCGTCTCTCCGGCGCTCAGAAGCCCGTCGCCATTGCTGTCGCTGTAGATAGTTCCGCCGATGATGATATGGTCCGGGCTTCCCGAAAGTGCTAGATTTCTCGACCCCGTATTGGCACCTGCAGCCAAGACAATGGACTGCGAGGAGAACGCGTTCGTCGCGGTGCCGCCAGTCGGCGCCACGGAGTATGAGTAGGTTCCCGGCTTCAGGCCCGCAAAGCTGAAAACGCCATCGAGCGTCGCGTTGCTGTAGTCGTGATGACTGCTCGTTGTCGTGTCGACCACGGATCCATTGCTATCACGCAGAGTAACGACAGCACCGCTGAGCGACGCCTCCCCCGCATCATATTTCCCATTTCCATTTGCATCGACGAAAACGACGCCGCGGAAAGCGGCGGTGGAATTCATGCCTTCGTTGAAGATGGTCGTCGCATTCTGATATGCGGATATATTATCAACTGACGTATATCCTGTTCGCAACTCAAAATCACCGACAGTTCCCCTAAGGAACGGACCGGATGTCACCTGAGCGATCAAAGGTTTGAACTGGAGGCTGTAAATCCCATCGTCGAGACCGTCGAAGACGTAAGCTCCGCTCGCCGACGTCGTCTGCGTGGCGATCCGATTCCCGGTGCTGTCGAGGAGATCAACGACAAGGCCTGAGACGGCAGCTTCGCCTGTATCCTTGATGCCGTTGGCGTTCGGGTCGGCAAAAGCGATCCCAGAGATCTTTGCGCTTGCGGTCATCGGTCCCTACGTATTTTTTCTTAGAATTTCACGGCGTCCTCGAATCGCCGCTCCGGAAAGGGATAAATGCACATTGCAATATCGTGCAAGACCCGCGGGTGACATAATCGGGCCCCTTGCGAGTGGTCCGCCCTGAAGCATGATGATCGCGCCGGCGCAGGATGAAACCGATGGCGTGTCTGGTCCCGGCATTCGGTGGAGCGGGTTCGACCTGAAGGGGCCGGGCTCGGTGGACCACGCTCGCAGATGGTGTCTCAGGGCGTGAGGCCGCGCAGGGCCATGGCGCGGCGGCCAAGGTCGTCGGCGCTCTGACGAAGTCGGGCGGGTGAGACCGCATCACCGGATCGAAGGCGCTTCGCGACCAGGCGCAAGTCGATGCCGAGCGGGCGCAGGCCATGCTCGAAAGCTCCGGCAATCGGGCGGTGACGCCTGCCACCGCGCGCCGGTTCGCCGACGTTGGCGCGGCAGCGTATCCGCCTCGGCGGCGGCTATCGGCGGGATCACCTGCGCGCCTTCGCCCAGCGGGTGGAGGTCCGAGAGGCCGAAGCTCGCATCATGGGATCGAAGGGAGAGTCGCTTCGCACGCTCACCGCCATTTCTAGCGGGAAATCGGCATGCCCAGCTTGGGACTGAAGTGGCGGAAGGGGTGTCCGATACCGGACTTTGATTTTTTTTGTTGGGTTTTTTCAATTTTATCGGGCGTGCCCAAGCATTTGCCCAAGCGGAGTGGTCACGCTTTTGTTCGAGGGGTGGTTAACTGGAGGTTAGGAGTGGAGATAGGTGGAACTGTAACGCCAGGGTTATGACCCAGCAAATTCTCAACCGGATAGAACAGCTAAGCCATTGTCAGCGCATGCGCTTCATCTTAACGCGCACACCGAATGGACACGATTTTGCGTACAATGCCAAGGGCGGCTGGAAGCGCTCCGCGATGACCTCTCGAACGTCGCGTTTCACTGCATGTGGATCGGCGTCGAAACATGACCTTGGCCGATCCGTGCCTAACTTTATGACGCAGTGAGAAAATCCGAGTTTCCAGTGAGGTCACGATCGGCGCCGGGCGTGAGCCCATCTCTCAGAGTATTTTGGCCACCATGGCGGTGATTTAACAGAGTTGAAGGAGGGGCATGCTTCAAAGCCGATCCTAAATTGGCGATCCGCGAGTTCAAATTCCACCGATCGGATCGTTGCGGGGCGACGCGCACCCTCATCGCGCACACGCACCGAGGCTGGCCGCCGGCGTTGGCGTGCTCTCGGCTGCGAATTCCGATCCCAGGGATGCCAGCTCGGAACGCAGTTCATCGGCCCGCCGTCGATGATGCTGTGCGACTTGGCGTATGGCATCCGCCGCGCTGTCGGTATCCAGATCGTCGGCGAGCGCCGCTTGCTGATCCGCCATAGCCTCGAGTTCCGCTATGCTGAAGGCTATCTGCCTCACCAGTCCGAGCATGATGTCACGCCCCGCATTGCACAGAGGATAGGGTGCGATGCAACATGCAACTATCAGTCCAAGTCTGTAAATAGATCACGATCGATCGCTCCACGACGAAGGTACGGCCAGTATGTGGACGCATAGGACACCGTCCAAAGGGGCCGCTCGGCAAGCATCGACGCGGACGGATGCTCGTCGCGGATCGGGTTGCCCACGCGTCGCACACGATCACGGTCGATCGTCGCCGTTTGAGCGGACGTCATCGCACCACGGTAGTACTGGTTGCGGACCAGCGCAGAGCGCTCCGCGCTGTTCGGAGGGAGGCGCGAACGATCGTCGGTGCAGCGCGAGGTGGGTGCATTGCGCTGCACAGAGCGGGATGAAGAAGGCTCGGCAAAACGTGATGACTGCTCTTCGTCCACGCCGGCGGGAATTCTTCGCCGGATCAAGGTAAGCGCGGGGGCGGTGACGGCAGCTCCGGCGGGGCTGGTCCGGCATGCGAGTCCGGTGCACGGCCCGGAGATGGGAACGACGCTCGCCTGTTCGCTTGAAGGATTTTTCCGACGGCGATGCCCAACGGAACGGACATCAGCAACCAACTGCGAAGGAATCGAAGAAGCCGGAGCATGGGCATGGTTCCGTACTGCCAAGGTGTGCGATGGACGATCGATCCGGTCGTCCTCCCGGAATCGTGGTGACACCGGACGAGCGGTGATCGCGACCCTGCGGGCCGCCCAACGGGGGATACCCGCACGGTGCGCAGCCGTGGCACAGGTCGCAGTGGGACTGAGCGTTCGACCGCCGAAGGGTCGGGAAACGCGCTCACGCACGCCGCCCCTATCGAGGCATCTCGTCCTTCGCCATCCTCCCGGGGGCCAACGCGAGGGCGAAGGCGGCCGTGACTCCGACCCAGCATCCGGCGATCTTCACCGCGACGTCTTCGAAACGGCCGTGGCGCGTCGCCTCGACCATCTGGAGCGCCTCCATGGCGCCGGCAACGACTGATAGGATCACGAGAATCTGCCAGCGGCGATGGGGATATCCGAAGGCGAACAGGAAGCTGACCGCGGCGTAGGCCCCGAAGCGTTCGAGGGCCGCCGGGGCGTCGGTTACGGGGCGAAGGCCGATCGGCGCGAGGGTCGCGACGATCACGCCCACCAGGAGTGACCATCCGAGGATGCGCGAAGCTGTGGTCATGGGAGGAAATCCGGTCGCTTTGGCGGAACGGCAGCGGAAACGGCGCTCGGCCCTTTAATTGGCCGCCGGATCCACGGAGACACCGAGCGGCGGCGTCGCTGCGTGCGTTGCGACGGCCCTGCCGCTCGAACGCCAGAGCCCTGCGTTCGACCGCCCTGACGCTGATCGACGGTCGACGTCCTGCGCCGGGTTCCCAATGCGTTCGGCCATGACGGTGCGCTGGCGAAACGCTTGAAGCCCGGCGGAAAACCTGATCGATAAGCGAGCTCGGATGCACTGAATGCGTTCGCCGGTTATCCCGACCCGGCCAAGAGAACCACATCCTACTTCCCGGGGATGTCGAAGGCGGGCGGACCTGGCGGGCGGACCGTCCGAGGGCCCTGCGCAGGGAAGCTCGCTCGGTGTGCTGCTTGCCCCGACAAAGACGGTCCGACCCGGCCCGCAAGGGGGCCGGACCGCACGCGTGGGTCCTTTGCGCGGCACTCAAAGCTTGAATGGCATGTGCGCGCGGATCGTCGATCGGTGCCGAAACTGGTCGGGGGCGACCGCCACCAGGACCAGCACGGCATAGAACGTGAGCGGGATGAAGGCGACAAGACCGCCGATCATGGGCTCGGTGATCCCGTAGACGAGATAGAAGATGAGCATGGCGAGGAGGATGTGCGCCCGGTCGCCTGCGCTGCGTCGCAGGGTCGAGACCAGGGCTGTGCCGAACATCAGGAAACCGACGGCCCCGTCGGCGAAGAGGACGTTCAGGTACAGGTCGTGTGCGTGGGCGGCCGCCTTGAACAGCAGCGGATGAACGGGAAGGATGAATTTCGCCGAGCCGCCTCCGTAGCCGAGCAGCGGTTGTTCGGTCCACAGATCGAGAACCACCGCCCAGATCCGGCTTCGTCCGGTGCCGCTCGTGATCTCGTCCGCCGATCCCGATCGTGCGACGCTGGAGAGGATCTGGTCGCTGAAACCGGTCATGACCAGCAAGAAGAAGCCGCCGATGATCGCAGCGACGGTCAGCTTCAGACCGACGTTTCCGCGCGAGAGATAAACGTAGAACAATCCGATCGCCACGGCGATCAGAGACATGCGGTTGTTGCTGGCCAGCAGACAGAACGCCATCGGCGCCACGAGGACGAAGAACATCGGCCGGCGGAACGAGATCTTCGACGCGAGCACCATCAGGAGAATGCCGATGCCGGCCGACGCGCCGGCCGAATTGGCCGTTCCGAAGACCCCCTGCAGGCGCCCCGTCGGCTCGAACGCGCCGTTCGTCCAGTCGCTCATTCGACCGAGTTGCGGGTCCAAGACGTATGCGGCGATGGAAAGGCAGCACAGCAGGAAGCAAGCGACGATCAGGGCGTCGACCAAGCGTTGCGGACCCGCGATGCGGACGAAGGCGTAGAGGAACAAGAACGCCACGAGGTTCGACAGGGTTTCGACCATCGACATGGCGGGTTGAACCGCATGGACGCTGTTCAAGACGGTGAAGCCGAGGAACACGGTCCACGGCACGACTTCTGCAGTGACCAGCGGAAGGCGGCGCACGAACAAGGCCGACAGGGTCAATGCGCCCATCAATCCCAGGCAACCGAGCTTGATCAGGATCTGGAAGTCGATGGACTTGTCGTCGATCTCTCGGGTGCGCAGGGTCGCCGATTGCAGGACGACGATCAGAATCCCCGCGGCGAACGCGTAGCGCCAGTCCCACACCAGCGTACGCACCCCGGCAAATAGCAGGAGCGGCAACATTCCGGCCGCAATGAGCAAGCCGAGGGGGACTGGGTCCTTGTCGCTCCATGCGAAGACGAGCGTTGCGACAACGGCGGCGACGCAAAACGCCAGCGCGACGGTCGCCGCCGCACTGGCGAAGCGATTGGCGTATGTCGGTGCGGCATCCATTACGCAGATATCGCGGTCATCGGAGTGTTTTCCGTTGGTCCGGGACTTACGTATCCGGCCGGACTTTCGTCGAAGACCGACCATGCGGCCGCGATCGACTTGGTCCCCTCCCACCTGGGCTGCATCGGTCCGGCCTCACGTCGTCTTGAGGTCGCCGCGGACCTTGGCGGCCGCAAGGCGGGACAGGAAGACGACGTTGCCGATAAGGTAGCGGCGGGCCAGGCGGCGCGGTTCGAGACAGAGGCGGTAGACCCATTCGAGGCGT
The DNA here is from genome assembly GCF_022829325.1 of Methylobacterium sp. J-092. Classification (NCBI taxonomy): domain Bacteria; kingdom Pseudomonadati; phylum Pseudomonadota; class Alphaproteobacteria; order Hyphomicrobiales; family Methylobacteriaceae; genus Methylobacterium; species Methylobacterium sp. J-092. Next base: position 89,728 of record NZ_JAKSXU010000206.1, read on the forward strand.
GCGCTGCGGATCCACGCCGGTGCCCGCGGCACCGCCTCCGCGAAGAAGTCGAACCACGCGCCGACCGCTATCCCGCAGGGGCAGACCTCGGGAACATGCGCTGCGATCCAGCTTTCCTGGCGAGGGTTGCCCATTCCGACCAAGATGAGATCGGCCCGTGCCGACGCGATGGTTGCGAGGATCGAAGGCTCGTCGGATTCCCTAAGATAGCCGTGATGCCGTCCGACGACGGTGTGCCGGGGCCAACGCTGTCCCATTTTCTCAGCAGTCCGCTCGATCACGTCGCCGCGCGCTCCGAGGAGGAAGATCCGCAGGTCGTGATCCGTGCTGTCGAGATAGGACGTCACGAAGTCGGTGCCGTTCAAGTTCTCCTCGAACACCGTCCCATGCAGGACGCGGCGTGCGATATCGACCCCGACGCCGTCGTTGAGAACCAGGAAGTCGCCGAGGCGCTCACGCATGGTGGGGCGTCGGGAACATTCGTTGGACAGGTTGGCGTTCAGGAAAGCTACCCGTGTCGTCGAACGATGCATCACGCGATTGTCGATATGGGCGACGACATCGCGCACCTTTCCGGATTGGACGCGAACGCCGAGGATGTCCGTCACGGTCAGCATTGGGGTGATCCTGCGGTGAGAAATTGCGGAGCGTCGACGATCACGCTCCGACTCGGCGGAGGGAAAAATCGCCGCGACCGGTCATGAAGATGCGCAGCAGTCCAAGGGCGAGGCCGATGAACAAGGCGATCGCGAGGACCACCGCACTCCTAGGAGCGCTCTTCGATTGCGGCGGGTAGGCCGCGCTCGCGACTTGAGCGTCCGGGAGCGACAGGAACTGCTGCTGCCAGGTCTCGGCGTACCGCTCGAGGAACTTGTCGTGAAGAACGCGATAGGCCTGCGCGGAACTCTCAAACTTCTTCAGCGTCACGCGCGCCGAAGCCGAGTTCTCGCCTTCAAGCGAGCCGGAGAACTTCAACTCCTCCACGGCCCGCTCGGCGAGCTGTGCCTTCGCTTGCAACTCGTCGGTGCGGGCCTGCAGCAGCTTGCTGGAGCGCCGCGCCATCTCCTCACGCAACTCCATCTGGTCGGCAATGAAGGCTGCGGCGTAGGCATTCGCGACGCGCGCGGCCTGGGCCGGATCGGGCATCGTTGCCGCCACCTCGACCGCATAGGTAAGGCCAATCCGGCGGACCGAGGTCAGTTTCTGCAGGGTACGCGCCGCGGCGGTGATCTCATCGTCCGGCTGCTTGGCAACGGGGTGCTTCCAGAAGGCGATGGTCCCGGTGATGGCACCCACGGCACGGGACACGGGCCCGTCCCGCAGCGCAGGATCGCCGACGAGCTTCTCACTCTCGACCACCCGGCGCAGGATCCGCTCCGATTTCAGGAGTTCGACCTGACTTTCGATATTGGCGGATTCGACGTTCGCATCGATCGCCGGCGGCACGTTCGATCGCATAGCAGCGCTGTTCTTTGTATCGATCAGGATCAAGCCCGTCGACGTGAACTGCGGCGTCGCCAAGACTAGGTAAGCAATCGCGATCAGCACGGTCACCGCTGCCGGCAACACAAGCGAGCGCCAGTTCCGCCGAATGTTTAGCAGTGCCGCTAGAAAATCCGGGCCCTCCGGCTGAGGGCGCGCTGGAGCCGGGTCGGGGCCGAAGGTTCGGACCACGGCATCCTGCCGGGAATAGTAACCCATCGTCATCTACTCCCTGGCATAACGTCAAATGCCCTTCCAAACGGTCGAGGACCGACGCTCATCGATCCGCAGTCCCGTGATCGCACGGTGATTCTGCACTCCATCAGTCGACCGACAGCCGTACTGCAACGAGGTCGTTCGCTATGCTGAAAGGTAAACATGATGAGTAAGGATATAACCTGAGCGACTCCGGTATTACGGCGATAACTTAGGCTATCGCGGCTTATGTTGCAGCGCACGCAAAAAATTTGTGCATCAAAAAAGATATTTCGACATCGGCCGTCTCGGATGGCGCAAACGGCGCCACTCACGGTTTCGTGATGACGCCCAACTTCAATCACCGATACAAATCAAAGAATTATATCTCTAAATCGCCCTATCTCATCGTCTGCTTACACCAATGCTCACCGCTTGAGTTTGCACTGTGGTGGTGTCTACACCCAGTTCGGACGATCAGAAGTACCCTTCGGACGGGGATCAGGCACGACCGATCGTCGCTCTACGATTTCGGGCCGTACTCGGGCGCACAATTGGTGCGGTGCGAAGGCGATCCCTACGCATGCGGCCCGCTGGACAGATGGCTCGCTGCGTCTCGTAGGGCACGCAGAAACCAAAATCATTACAGATGAGATCAATCCTTGAAGAAATATATTTCTCGCAGCGGTCCTTGTAAGCGTCCAACCCTCAGATCTCTTTCCTAGCGGCGAGACCGTTCCCCTTTTTTTTGGTTAAAATTTCATCAACAGAAGCTAAGTGCAGCCATCTTTACTAGCGGAGCCTCCTTGACGAGCGTTCATAAACTCGCAGTTTAAGGGCGTTAACAAATTTTTAAGTGGGTTCGCCAATGGTCGATCGTGCGTTTACAAGTCAGACGTCACGTGAGTCGACGGTGACGAGCCGGCGCGCTGTCCTCACCGTCGTTCGGCCGCTCGGCTTTCCCTCATCGGTCCGTTCGACTGATCAAACGGCTCCGGCCATCCGCACGGACGAACCGAGCGGCTATCTACTTTCTCGCCGCAAGCGCTTGCTCGACGTGTCGCTGGCGGGTGCCTTGCTGCTGGCGTTGCTTCCGCTACTGTTGATGGTCGCCTTGATCATCCGTGCGACCTCGAAGGGGCCAATCCTGTTTCGCCAGACCCGGTGCGGTGCGGGAGGGAAGCCGTTCGTCATCTATAAGTTTCGCTCGATGAAGGCGGTCGAAGCGTCGGACACCCTCGTGGTCCAGGCAACCCGCGACGACGCACGTATCACCACGATCGGGCGCTTCATCCGTCGCACCAGCATCGATGAGCTGCCGCAACTCGTGAATGTCCTCCAGGGCGACATGTCGCTGATCGGACCGCGTCCGCACGCTACCTCGCACGATGCGTTCTATGCATCACGCATCCCCCGCTACAACGAGCGGTTCTTCACGAAGCCGGGTTTGTCCGGGCTGGCCCAAGTCAGCGGCGCCCGCGGCGAGACTCCGCAGATTTCGGATATGGCGCGGCGGATCGAGTTCGACTTGAACTACATCCAGACCGCTAATTTGCGGCAAGATATCAAGGTCATCGCCGCGACGGTCCGCGAGATGATGTTCAGCTCCAGCGCCTATTGATACCCGCCGCGGAAACGGGCGACGGTCGTCCCGGATTGCGAATGTGCTCCTTCATCGGACCGGAGCCCACCTCCATCTTCGACCTGCGGTCGTCGCCCGATACGGAGCGGTCGCGCAGGACCAGGAACCGCCGGGCCCGTCCGACCTTCCGGTTCCCTTGTCAGATGTCGCACGGGTTCGTCGTCGACTTCGACGTTGCAAGCTTCGGAAACAGGACCACGCCATGAATTCTAACGCAGCTCCGATAGCAATCTTCGGTCGGATGTCGGCTCTCGGCCTCGCGGCGGCGATCGTGTCGGGTGGCCTGACCGTGTGCGCCCATGCGGAGTATCTCATCCAGCCGGGCGACACCGTCGAGATCGCGGTTGCGGGTCTTCCCGACTTGAAGCAGCGCAGCGTAGTGAACCCGGACGGCGCGGTGGCCGTGCCCATGACGCGTCCGGTCAAGGTCGCCGGGCTTGGCCTTTCCGCGGCCCAGACGCTGATCAAAGATCAATTGTCGCGCAAGCTCTACCAGCAGCGCATGTCCGATGGACGCGACAGCATCACGGCTATTGGGCCGGACATGGTGATGGTGACGATCGCCGAATATCGACCGGTTTACGTGAACGGTGACGTAACCAAACCTGGTGAGCAGGTGTTTCGGCCCGGGATGACCGTTCGGCAGGCCGTCGCGCTGGCGGGAGGGTACGAGATCATGCGCTTTCGCATGAACAACCCGTTTCTTGAATCCGCCGACCTGCGGAACGACTATCAGGTTCTCTGGATGCAGTACGTGAAGCTGCAAGCGAAGATCTGGCGGCTCAAGAATCAGAACGCTCCGCGCGACAAGGAGCAGGATGCGGCTCTGGACGCACAGACGCAGGCGCCTCTGCCAAAGGCCGTTCTCGAGTCACTGCGGGTAAACGCGCGGACCCAGCTCGCGGTCGCGAACGAGCGCTTCATCGCGGAGTCCGCGTTCCTCACGGGCGCCGTGAAAACCGCCGACGATCAGATCGCGATGCTTCGGGCTCGGCAAGTGAAGGACGATGAGAACGTCCAGGTCGATACCGCAGATTACAACAAGCTCAAGGAATTCTCGGAGCGCGGCAACCTTCCCATGACCCGCCTGTCCGAGGCGCGGCGCCTGTTCCTGTTCTCAGCGACCCAATCGCTCCAGACCGGCGTCCAGCTCGTGAACACCATCCGCGAGCGGGACGACGCCCGGCGCAAGGTGGCGCGTCTCGACGAGACGTCCCGCTCCGAAATCCTTGCTCAGACCGAGCAGGCGACGGTCGAACTGGGTGAGGTCCGTTCCAAGCTCCAGAGCGTGAGCGAGAAGATCACGTACACCGGCGTCATCCGCTCGCAGCTCAGTCGGGGTGGCGGCGCGACACCGGCGATCCGCATCGTCCACGCTGCGGCGAACGGCGGCGGCACCGAGGCGGCCAGCGAGGACACCCCGGTGGTTCCCGGCGACACCGTCGACGTCGCTCTTCACACAGAGGTCCCGGAGATCACGCAGTGACGGTGCGGTCCGCGCCGGGCGCGGGCATGCCGAGCCGACGCAGCGTCGTCCGGACGATCGGCGGGTTCGCGGCCGTGGCCGGCATCGGCTTCTCCGGCGCGGTGTCGGCCTCCGCGCCGGACGGCCTCGGGAAGCTCGCACGGGGCGTCAACCTCTCGCACTGGTTCGCCCAAAGCTTCGAGGGCTACGGCGCGGGCCACCTCAAGACCTTCGTCACCTCGGACGATCTCCGCCTTCTCTCCGAAGCCGGATTCACCCATGTCCGCCTCGGCGTCGAACCGGATGCCCTGTTTCAATCCGGCGACGGCGAACCTCAGTTCGTCGAGCCGGTGCTCGAAGCGCTTGGGAGGGCTCTGGACATGATCGCGCGGGCCGGCCTCGCGGTCGTCGTCGACATGCATCCCGTGGGCGCTTCGAAGAATCCGCTCCAGACGCCCGCCGGAGCCGCGACCTTCGTCGCGCGCTGGTCGAAGCTCGCGGGCGCGGTCGCTGCGCATCCGATCGGTGCGGTTCTGGAAATTCTCAACGAGCCCGAGCCGCTTGCCGGCCCAGCGTGGTGGACGCTTCAAGCGCGGGCGCTGGAGGCAATCCGGAGCGCAGGCGCGAAAGGGCCCGTGATCGCCAACGGCGGCGGCTGGAGCGGGATCGACGATCTGGTTGCCCATACGCCCTATCACGATGGCGCAGTCGTCTACACCGTGCACTGCTACGCGCCGCTTCTGTTCACGCATCAGGGGGCGACCTGGACCTGGGACGTCGCGCGTTCGATTGCCGGCCTGGGCTGGCCGTTGGATCGAGGCCAGGCGGAAGCGGCCTCCGCAGCGACGTCCGACCCGCGCGCCCGCGGATTCCTGCACGACCAGATCGCCGACGGCAGCTTCACCGCGTCCGCGCTGGAAGTGCAGTACGATCGGCTTTCGCATTGGGCTCAGTCGCACGGTGACGTTCCGATCTATGTCGGAGAGTTCGGCGTCTACGCCAAGACAGCGCCTGTCGCGGCACGGATCGCGTGGGTGCGGGCCTCGCGGCGTGCCTACGAACAGCGCGGCTGGGGCTGGGCGCTGTGGGACGATTCCGATTCGTTCGGCTTCCGTAGTCCGGGTGCGGGTCGCGGCGCGATCGATGCCGCGATGCTCGATGCCCTGGGAGTCGGCGCGTCGTGAAAAAGCTACGGCTGCAAATGGGCGGTCTGGGACGGAGCGCGCCGCTCCTGGCCGCGAACATGCTGGAGGCGGTACTACCGTTCGCCCGCAACGTCGCGCTCGCGCATCTGATCGCGCCAGCGGAGTTCGGCCTCGCGATCTCGCTTTCCATCGTCATCGGCATGCTGGAGGTCCTGACAGATTTCGGCCTTCCCATCTTCGCCGTCCGCAAGGATGCGGGGGTGGATCCTTTGGCCAAGTCCGCGGGGCGGGACGCGGAGACGGCGATGATGGGCACGCTGCAGGGCCTCGCGCTGTTTCGCGCCTCGCTCCTCGCGGTCGTTCTGATTGCGGCGTCCCCTTGGATCGCCGCAGCGTTCCACGCTTCGGATTCCGCGCCGGTCTACGCGCTTCTCGGCTTGATCGTTTTCGTCCGCGGGTTCGAGAACTTCGGGGTGAAGGCTGCGATGCGTGCCTTCGTCTTCTGGCGAGAGGCCATCGTCGTCACGGCGGCTCAGGTCGCCGGGCTGGCGGTCACGGTCGCGGTCGCCGCGCTGAGCGGTGGGTTCTCCTGCATGCTCTGGGGTATGCTGGCCACGGCGGTCACGACGGTGGCGCTGTCGCACGTGTTGTCGCCGCAGCCCTACCGCCTCCACTGGAACCGGGAGGCCGCGCGCGAGGCGAGTGTGTTCGGGCGGCCGCTTCTTGTGAACGGCGTCGCCGTTTCACTGAATCTGTCGGATCGGCTGCTCGTGGGCAGCGTTCTGGGCCCTGGTCTCCTCGCCCTCTACAACGTCGCCTACGGCACCGCGCAGCTTCCGCGGACGGTTCTGGCCAAATTCCTCACGAGCGCCTTTCTGCCGCTTTTCGTACGGCATCGCGAGGGCGACGCCGATACGTCCGCGCTCTACGACACCTGGGCCTGGTGCCTCTCCTGTCTCGCCTTCGCTTACGGGCTCGGACTCAGCCTGCTCGGGGACCATGTCCTAGCCTTCGTCTTCGGAGAGACCTACCGCCCGTCGCGCCTCTTCATGTGCCTCGCGGGTCTCAGCCTGTGCGTGAAGTTCCTCATGCTGCTCCCCGTCCCGGCGGCTTACGCCGTGGGAAACACCCGCCTCGTCGCGTTCGGCTCGATCCTCTCGGCCCTCTCGGTCATCCCCGGTGCCGCACTGCTCGTCTGGCGCCACGACGTCGAGTTGTTCCTCGCGGGCCTCACGGCGGCGGAGTTCGTGGCCCTTCTCGTCTTCGGGCGCATCGCGATCCGCGAACAGGCGTTCACACGGTCGGCAGGGTGGCTCGCGATCGGCACTCCGCTCCTGCTTCTCGCGGCTTTGGCAACCCTGACGATCTTGGTGCCGGAGCTGAGTTTCGGGCGCTGGCTGGCTGCGTGCTCCGCGGCGCTTCTCCTGTCGGCGGCGATCTACGGCGCCATGGTGCCGCGGTTCGGCATCGGTCCGGGGGCCCTTCGTCATGCGTGAACAGGCGCCACAACCGGGAGCTCAGACAATCTGATGGCCGTGATCCTTTTCACGACGACCGACGTTCGCGGGCCGAGGCGCCTGGACTTCGAGCGGCTGCTGGCCTCGGTGCGGCAGGCCGATGACCTGGAGATCCGCCACTACGTCCTGTTGCAGAACGCGACGGAGGCCGACCGCATGCATTGGCGTGCGGCCGCGCCAGCCTGCTGCCGCATCGACGCGGTGCCGGGACGCATGTCCATCTCGGCCGCTCGCAACCGGATGATGGCCGATGCGGTCGCGGAGGCTACGCCTCAGGACGGTGACGTCGTCGGATTTCCTGACGACGACTGCTGGTTCGCGGACGGCTTTCTGCAGTGCCTGGCCGATCTGTTCGACGAGAACGCCCGCCTCGGCGTGCTCGTCTGCCGCGTCTCCCTCGATCCCGATCCGAACGGCTTCGATGCTGGGTCGGTCACGCCTTTGGCCGCCCACCAAGCCGTCCGCCTGGCCACTTCGAACAACATGTTTTTCCGAGGAGCTCTGACCGCCGCGATCGGAAGGTTCGATCCGGAGCTCGGCCTCGGGACCGCGTCCGGAGGCGGCGAGGATACCGACTACGTCATCCGGGCCTACCTGCGTGCGCGAGAGGCGGGATTGATCGACCGGCCGCTGGTCGGGCACCCGGTTCCCGATCGCATCTCCGCCGCGCGCTACTTCCGCGGCGCGCTGATCGTGCTGGCCTATCACGCCCGCAGCAGTCCCGCCCTCACCCTCGAATGCTTCCGCAAAATCTTCGTCGGCCTGTATTTCACCGCCAGCGGCAAGATGAGCCTGGCCGGCTACCGGCAGGCCCTCGCCGACGGGGCCCGCGCCTTCGGAGCCAAGCGCGACCTCGCACCCGCTCGAGGCACGGCATGACGATCCGGAAGGCGACGGCCGCAGGTGATCCGATCTGCATCCTGTTCTGCATCGATAGGGCTTACCTGCGCCAAGCCGGCGTGACGCTGGGCTCGATCCTGGAACACAATCCGACTACGGCGTTCGAGGTGTATGTCGCGGGCTTCGACCGTGATCCGGCCGCCTCCGAGGCGATATTTGCTCGGCTGGCCGCCCGCCACGGATCGTGCACGATCCGCTACGCCGACCTAGAGGAAGGCCTGTTCGCGGATTTGCCCGTCACGCGGCAGTTCAGCGCCAGCATCTATACGCGCATCGTGCTGGATCGATTCATCGATCGTCGACATGGGCGCGTCCTGTATCTCGACGCCGACACCGTCGTCCGTTCCGACTTGCGCGGCCTTTGGACGACGCCCCTCGAAGGGTATGTCCTGGCAGCGGTGCAGGACCATTTTCGCCTCGATTCCGAAGCCATCGGTTTCGCGGCCGACGAGCCTTATTTCAATTCCGGGGTGCTCCTCATCAACATGCACGCTTGGCGCGCGGAGGCATGCGAGGGGCGCGTCCTTGCCTATCTCGGCGAGACTGGCCGTGACCTGCCCTGGATGGACCAGGATGCGCTCAACGTCGTGTTGCGCGGTCGCGTCCGATTCCTCGACCTCGGCTGGAATTTCCAGCCACGTTGCGCCGACGTTCCGGCCGGCTTCCTGGGGCTGACCTCGGCGGCCTACGCCGCCCTGCGCGCGGACCCCTATCTTATCCACTACACGACGTCTCAGAAGCCATGGAACGCCGCGCATCGTGTCCATTACAGTCGCGACTTCTTTGCCGCGGCCCGCACCGCCGGGCTCGGTTCGCTCCTGGACGCTCCGCCCGCTCGCGGCGCAAAAGAACGTCTCGATGCCGTGAAGACGCGTCTGCGCTGGCACTTCCCGTCGATCTTTCGGGCGTTTCGTCGGCTGCTGAAACCGGAGGCCGCCGCAATGATGTATCGCGCGCGTGCCGGAGGATGACGTGACTGCCATGCGTGTCGGCGCCCACGGGATACGGTCGATATCCTACCTAATGGCCGCACACGATGCGGGAGCGTGGATCGAAGCGGCTCTGACCTCCGCGCTTGCGCAAGAGGACGTTGCGGTCGAGGTCGTCGTCGTCGACGACGCGTCGCGGGACGACACTGCCGCCCGGGTCGCCGCCTTCGCGATCCGCGATCCGCGGGTGACGCTGCTCCGTCGGAGCGTGAGCGGCGGGCCGGCGGCCGCTCGCAATCTTGCGCTTGCCCACGCGGCCGGGACGTGGGTCGGCATTCTCGACGCCGATGACCTCATCGAGCCGGACCGTAGCCGCCTTCTGATCGACTTCGCGGAGCAGAGCGGCTGCGCCGTCGTGGCCGACAATCTCTTGCGTTTCCTCGATGCGGATCCCCAGACGGCTTGGCCGATGCTCCCCCTTGGACCTTCGTTCCGCGTCGCGGTTGCGGCTTATCTGCGGCGAAACCTCCTGACGGGTGGCGACACCAACCTCGGCTATCTCAAGCCGATCTTCCGACGCACGTTCCTGTCGGATCGCGGCATCCGATACGACGAACGTCTTCGGATCGGCGAAGATTTCGATCTGTGTCTGCGCTGCCTGGCGGCCGGCACCGATCTGGCAGTGCTTCCCGCGCCGCTCTACCGGTACCGGATGGTCGCCGGCTCTTTGTCACGACGTCTGACCCGCACGGATGTCGACGCGATGCTGGCGTCCCAGGACGCCGCGTTGGGGTCGGTCACGATGACGACCTCGATCCGGTCCGCCGTTGCCGCGTACCGACGCTCGCTCCTCGACGGTCTCGCGTATCTCGAATTCCGCTCAGCGCTGCGCGGGCGCGACTGGCGACGTACCGCGAGGGAAGCGTCCCGGCTGCGCCTGTGGCGGGCCATCGCGCAGATCGGGTTCGGCTTGATCGCTCGCCGGCTCGCACGTCGGCGACCGGCGGTCGGCGGCCCCCCCGCGACGGTTCGATGACTTCCGCCTGCTGCATGATCCGGGCGGCAGAAACTTCAAGCGAAGGCGGCAATCCGGTGTGACGGCGTCCCGCCGCGACGCGGCTGCCCAGGGGAGACATTCATCCCGGCGTTGCGCTTCGATCGGAGTCTGCGCAGAGACACCGGCCTGCCTTGCAGATCGCGATCCCGATCTTGCATACAGAACGGAGCCATCGACCACGCCGATGCTCGCTGGCTCTGGAGCAAATCAGGAACGGTCCGGATCGGGCAGGGGCCGGTCGAGGCACGCCGCCTGCGGAGCGTTGTGGGTCTGCGCGCCGCCGAACCGGCATGGCACCCGCGGTCGGGGTGGCTTTGGAGGCCTTCGGTAACGCCTGCGTATGCCAGCCTTGGCTCACTGTCGCAGGTGCGGGGATCGCTCCCCATACCTGCGGGGAGGATCTGTGAATCTGGGTACCGCTGCTTGGAACCAGCATCCCGATCACGCCGAACGATAACGACTGACATCGAGCCGAGCGTCGTCACCGATGAACGGTGGAACATAGGCGGCGCGGTGATCCGCATACGTTCATCGACCGGCCCGGCGGGGTTTTTAACTTGCGTTCCGTGTATGTCGACCTCAATCCGAATTTGCTAGATCTATAGATGACAACAAAGACCATATTATCCGGGTGAACAATCTTTATGGGGTCGTTTTCCGCAAGATCATATCCATAACGGTAAGTCCGTGAATTTTTATCGTTCGCTAGAATCTCAAACGCTGCTGTTCGAAATGGGATTTGCAACCGGGGTGACAATCTCGAGCGGACGTCGTAAAAACACATCTATAATCGCTCGACGCTCGTGTTATGAAAGCCTTAATCATCGGGTCGCCAAGGTAGCGGATCGGGTCCTGACCCGGCGAGCGACATGCGGGACTCGGTCGGCCTAGAGCCGAAACTCACCGGTCGGGAGAGGCAGGGGTTGTGGGTTTGTTTCCGATCCTGATGATCGCCTGCGGGGCGATCGCGAGCCTGTACCTGAACTGGATCTTTCTGAGTCTCGTGAGCCTCATGGTCATGCCGCTCTATGTCGGCGCCATGGTCTGGTCTGGGGCGTCATTCCTAGGCGGAGTGGGTCAAGCGGCGGTCGGCCTCGTCGCCCTTCAACTGAGCTATATCCTGTCCGGCTGGATCCTCGAGAAGGTGCGGAGCCGCCGAGCCGACCTGCCGCGGATCGGCCATCCGGTTCGGGCGGCGGCCGAGAACCAGAGTCGCGCGCTGCCCGAGTGGCCCCTCTTCGGGGGGTGGCTTCCGCTCCTGGCCTTCTATGAGCCCCGATGCAGAGCGGACGGCTCCCCGTGGAACGGGATCGACGATCCGGGGTATCGGACCACCGTGCTTGCGGTTGGCTGGTTCGGACGCGCGTTCTCCCTCGTTGTCGGGTCTCCGAAACGGGTGAAGCCGCAAGGGCAACGGAATGCTCCCTCGCGGGCGAGCGTCGTTTCGGAACTCGACCGACGCATCGCTGCCGAACGCGCGAAATCGAATCGTGATTCGGGAGAATCCACGGACCAGCGTTGACAGCCGGCGGGCGGCGACTTTGCCGTGACGGGATCAGCGCTGCGCTCATACGGCGAGTCGGCCGCGCCGTATGGTTTCAATCTGTCGTTTGATCGTACCGCCGCCGGACGGAAGCAACGCGTCGCCGTGGTTGGACACGGGCGGAACGCCAATTGCGTTCGCTCGACGGCTACCCTGTCGCCCATCACGCAGCGAACCGACGGGCGATCGGGTCCCGCTCCGCGTCCGAAATCTGCGTGTTCCCGGTGCCTCGGCACGGCTGGCATTCACGGATGACGGCGTTGCGATTGTTGGGCTGCCGGTTCGACTGACGCCGAGACGATGTCCGGCATTCGACGATGCGAGCTGATCGAAGTCGATCTCGAACTCGTCGCCTCGCAACACGCTCGCAGGCATCGGTACGTCGCGGGATGTCCGTAACGTCGTCGTACGCGTGCCGTCCCCCGGGCGGGCTCAGGATCGTCGGATCGTTCGGCGATGGTCGGTCATCGCCGCGAAACCTGCGATGCGTCCTAAATCCTGCAGTAAGATTTTAGACCGAGGGGCGATGTGGCGAGCATTCACGGGTCGAGCCACGGCCTGCATAATATATCGCCAGCATGTTTTCATGCGTTGTTAACGATGGAATGCTTCCGTATCGCGGTCGAAAATGCCTTCGCTGCGGAATCGGATACTTCGGATGCCGAAGCTGTTTCAAATCGTCAGCTGGCCCATGCTGGCCGGAATCTTTGCGATCAGCGGATTGATCAACGTTCTTTGTTTGACCGGCTCTATCTTCATGCTCGAAGTTTACGATCGGGTTCTGCCGAGTCAATCCTTGTCGACGTTGGTCGGACTGATGGCGCTCGCTCTGGCGCTCTACATCGCACAAGGTGGACTTGAGGCGTTGCGGGCGCGGATCTTCGTCCGGGTCGGTGCGATCCTGGACGGGACCCTGAACCCTGTCGTGTTTGCCGTGTGCGCACGCGCTCCACTCCGTGGCGTGCAGGCGGGAGAAGCCGGCCTGCCGTTGCGCGACCTCGAGGTGGTGCGCTCGTTTCTGGCGGCCGGGGGGCCGGCGGCTCTGCTCGATCTGCCGTGGCTGCCGATCTACGTCGCGATCTGCTTTCTCTTCCATCCGCTGATCGGCTTCGCCACCGTCGCCGGCGCGGTCGCCCTTGCCTGCGTGACCGTGGCGAGCGAACTCGCGACACGGGGACCCATCCGTCGGTCCACCGCGTATGCCGCGCGTCGGCACGCGCTCTCGGAAGCCATCCGGCGCAACGCCGAGGCGGTCGCGGCCATGGGCATCACACCGCACCTGTCCGCCCGGTGGAATGCCATCAACGGCGATTACCTCGCTGCGCAACAGCATGTTGCCGATGTCGGAGGAGGTCTTGGGGCCGTATCCAAGGTCACGCGCATGCTTCTCCAATCCGGAGCGCTCGCGCTCGGCGCCTGGCTCGTCATCGACGGCCAAGCGACCGGTGGCGTCATGATCGCATCCTCGATCTTGGTCTCGCGCGCGTTGGCCCCCGTCGAGTTGGTCATCGGACAGTGGCGCAGCTTCGTTCAGGCGCGCCAGAGTTGGCATCGGCTGTCGGGAGCGCTCGCGCGGGACATCGCCCCTTCGGCACGTCTCGCCCTCCCACCGCCGCGGCGCATCCTTCAAGTCGAAGATCTGGCCGTCGTCGTGCCGGGAACGACGAGCGCTATCGTCCAGCAGGTCACGTTCCAGCTGGAGGCCGGCCAGGCGCTCGGCGTGATCGGCGCCTCCGCATCCGGCAAATCGTGCCTGGTCCGCGCCCTCGTCGGCGTGTGGCCGACCGCACGGGGGCGGATTCGGCTCGACGACGCCTCGATCGATCAGTGGCCGAGGGACGCTCTGGGCCGGCATATCGGCTACATGCCCCAGGAGGTCGAACTCTTTCCGGGATCCTTGTCCGAGAACATCGCCCGCTTCGACCCCGCAGCCACCGCCGAGCAGATCATCCATGCCGCTCGGGCGGCGGGCGCGCACGAACACATCCTACGGCTCCCGGAAGGGTACGACACGAGGCTCGGTGAAGGAGGGGCCGGGCTTTCGGCCGGCCAGCGCCAGCGGATCGGGCTTGCCCGGGCACTCTACGCGGATCCGTTCCTCGTCGTCCTCGACGAACCGAACGCCAACCTCGATGCGGACGGAGAGCAAGCGCTGACGGGCGCGATCCGCGGCGTGCGGGCACGTGGCGGCGTCGTGGTCGTCGTCGCGCACCGTCCGGCGGCCCTCGAAGCCGTCGATCTCGTGCTGATGCTGGGCGAGGGACGTATGCTGGCCTTCGGCCCGACGACGAACATGCTGCGTTCGGCCTTGGTCGCCGCCGGCCGTCCGGTTCCCCCGGATCGTCGTCCGGATGCGGCGCCGGTGGCCGGGCGTATGACGCCGGACCTCGCGTCGCGGGGAGCCGCATGATGGCGCCCCTCTTCGCGATCTCTCGCCGCCTCCCGAGATTGGACGCACCTGCGCTGACGCGCGCCTCGATCCACCGTCAGTTCGCGGCGGCAGGGCTGCTGTCGGCGGCTGTCGTCCTCGGCCTTGGTGGATGGGCGAGCCTTACCGACATCGATGGCGCCGTGATCGCTCCAGGGCAACTCGTCGTCGAGTCGGACGTCAAGAAGGTGCAGCATCCCACAGGCGGCGTGGTGGCCGAACTGCTCGTGCGAGACGGGGATCGCGTTCGTGCCGGTGACGCCCTCGTGCGGCTGGACGAGACACAGACCCGAGCCGTCCTCGACACCACCCTGAAGACGATGGACGAGATGGAGGCGCGTCGCGCGCGCGGCGAGGCCGAGCTCAACGACGCGCGCACGATTACCTTCCCGTCCAACCTTCTTGGCCGTGAGGCCCGCGACGAGCGTATCGCCACGCTGCTCGAGGGCGAGCGCCGACTCTTTGCCGCACGCATGGCTAGCCGCGAAGGCAAGCAGGCTCAGCTCGGCGAACACGTCGCGCAGTTGCGCGAGGAGATCGCCGGCCTTTCCATTCAGGCGCAGGCGAAAGCGCATGAGATGACCCTGATCCAGAGGGAGCTCGGAGGACTGCGTGCGCTCTACGACAAGGGGTTGGTCCCCCTCTCTCGCGTAACGGCTCTCGATCGCGATGCCGCTCGCCTGGAGGGAGAGCGCGGTCAGTATCTGGCTTCCATAGCCAGCGTACGGGGCAAGATCGCCGAAACGTCGCTGCAGGTTCTGCAGGTGGTGGTCGACATGCGTGCCGACGCCGGCAAGGAGCTCGCCGAGATACGCGGGAAATGGTCGGAACTCGTCGAGAAGCGCGTCTCCGCCGAGGACCAGATGAAGCGCGTCGTCCTGCGCGCGCCGCAGGACGGCGTGATCCATCAGATGAGCTTGCACACCGTCGGCGGCCTGGTCTCGGCGACGGAACCGGCGATGCTGGTCGTGCCGGAAGCCGACGCGCTGGTGATCGAAGTGCGGATCCGCCCGCAGGACATCGACAGCGTCCGCAGGAATCAGCCGGCGCGCGTGCGACTGCAGGCCTTCGATCAGCGCACCACCCCCGAGCTCGACGGCATCGTGACGCGGGTTTCCGCCGACGTGAGTCAGGACAGGAGCAACGGTCAGAACTACTTCACCGCGCGGATCACCATCGCCGGCGACCAGGGCAGACGCCTCGCCGGCCTGCGCCTCGTTCCGGGCATGCCGGTCGAGGCGTATCTGCTCATCGGCGCCCGGTCCGCGTTGTCCTACCTCGTCCGGCCGCTGAGCGATCAAGTGAGGAGGGCTTGGCGCGAACGCTGACGGCCTGACCGCGCGCCCCGCGGCGCGGATGCCGTTCCATGATCCGTCCGGCCCCCTCTTCGTCCCGGCGACGTGGCGGTACGGGCCGGATCGCTCTCGGTCCCGTCAAACATCCATCGCATCAAATCGAAGCAAGTAACTTTTCATTTTCCGTTCGAGTAACACTTGCGGTAGCAAGCGAGAAAACGTGAAGTGGAAACTTCGTATTCAGATCTTCATGCGACCTCTTGAGAGGCAGGGCATGAGTTGGTCAGATGGTACAGATCGGAATCTACGAGGGCCAGGACCCGAGCAAGGTTGGGACCTATACGCAATGGGCCGGACAGCCGCCCGACAACGTGCTGAATTACATCAACAACGACAGCTGGTCGGGGTTCGCGAGTTCGGTTCCGTGGCAGGTCCAGCGCTGGCAGGGCGCCGGCGTAGCGAGCATCTGGTCGGTTCCGCTGACGGTCTGGGGCACCTCGCTGGAGCAGGTCGCGACCGGAGCGTACGACAGCTATTTCCAGGCTGCGGCGAACGCGCTCGCACAGGCGGTCCCGAGCAAGGACGGCAACATCTACGTTCGTCTCGGATGGGAGTTCAACGGCACCTGGATGCCTTGGGCTGCGCAGGGGCACGAGGCGGCGTTCATCAAGACGTTCCAGGACGTCGTCGACGTCTTCCGCAGCGTATCGGACAAGTTCAAGTTCGTCTGGGACGTGAACGAAGGCGGCAGCACGATCGATCCGGCGATGGCTTACCCCGGCGACCATTACGTCGACGTGGTCGGCATGGATACCTACTACAACAAGGCCTACAATTCGGCGGATCCCGCGAAGGCCTTTCAGGACAAGGTTGTGGAACCCTACGGCCTTCAATGGCAGCAGGACTTCGCCGCGGCGCACGGCAAACCGACCGCCATCTCCGAATGGGGCGTTCAAACCGACGACTCCGCGCCCTTCGTCAAGGCGATGGCCGACTGGATGTCCAGCCACCACATGGTCTACGGAAATTACTGGGATTCCAACGATGCCGGTTTCGCCGGGCAGCTCGATTCCGGCCAGCATCCCGGAGCGGCGGCAGCTTACCTGAGCGCCTTCGGCGCCGCGCCCCTGACCATCGACACGGACTACCTCGATCCGTCGGCGACGTGGGCGTATCCGGCGGGAAGCGTGATCCGTTTCAGCGGCGATCATCTCGTCGAGAGCACCATCACGTTAGCTGGAGACCCGACTTTCGCGGTGGAGAGCGGTCACGTCGTCACGCTATCGGGCGCCGTTGTTGACCAAGCCAGCGCCGCGCCGGGCCAAGTCGAGAAGGACGGCGGCGGGACGTTGATCCTGGACCATATTAACGGCTACTCGGGCGGCACAATCCTCCTTGCCGGCGCGGTCGAGCTGGCCGTTGCCGGATCTGCGGGAAGCGGAGCGATCACCTTCACGGACGGCGCCCAGACCCTCATCGTCGACCGGGCCGCACTCGATGCGGATCATCGGTTGGCGAACACCATCGCGAACTTCGGGGCGGGGGATACCATCGATCTGCGCAGCGTCGGGCAGAACGCCGCCGTGGCGTTCGATCAAGCCACCGGCACCCTGTCGGTCACGGACGCCGCGACCGGAGCGTCGCTCGCAATCCTCCATCTAACCGGCGACTATGCGGGCCAGACATTTCAGGCTTCGTCCGACGGCGCGGGCGGAACCACGATCAACTATGCCCCGACGCCCTCCGACACACTTGTTCTGCGTGTGTCGGGCGACGCCTGGAACGGCACGCCGCATTTCGCGGTGCTCGTCGACGGGCAGCAGGTCGGTGGTACCCTGACGACGAACGCTTCGCACGCGGCGGGCCAGACCGAAGACCTGACCCTGACCGGCAACTTCGGCCCCGGGGCGCACGCGATCGCAATCCGCTTCCTCGACGATGCCTCCGGGGGGACGACGGCAACCGACCGGAACCTCTACGTTCACGAGATGATCCTGGACGGCCACGCCTATTCCGGCGACGCGGCGGTCAACACGGCGGGATGGAACAACAACGGCGTCGCCGGCATCTACTCGAACGGTGACGCGACCTTCCATACGACGGCCACGGACATTCTTTGGCACGTGTGACATGCCGGTCATAAGGTCATCCTGTGGTCCTCACGCCGTAGACCAACGGAATTCGTTCCGCCCCCGTTACCGCTTCGTCTGTCGGGACGACGTTCGAGCCCGCAGTCGGATGCGTCGGCAACGCGAAGCTTGAAGAGGTTCGCGCGGATCTACGGTGAGCAGCCGTGCTGATCTCCCCGGCTCAGGCGCGTCGATGGGATCCGGGTGAGCGAAGCGTTCCGCACCGGCAACCAAGGTTTGAGAACCACGCACGAAGGGGGGCGGAACAGCGATAGCGCGTGTACCGCTCCTCCGAGTTCCCATTCGACCTGCTGGTCGAGGCGTCGCACGATCTCATGGTTTGCATGAATGTCGAAGCCTGATCGGCGCCCATCAATACGAATCGGATTGGGAACGCGGTGCCGTCGCCGGCCCGAGCTGAGGGGTAGCCGTGCCGAAGCACCGATGCCGATGCTCAGGCGCCGTCGGCGACGTGGACGAGCTTGAGCACGCTGGTCGCACGAGTGTCCATCAGAATGATGGGGCACGGATCGGTTGTGGTCGCGCGCGTGGGCGGTACCGCGGATCGTGGTGCTCCGAGCCTGCGCTGGAACTGGGACGGCCGGCGCTTCTCGGTGCGCCGGTGGCGCCGCCGGTTGTCCGTCCTCTGCCCTGGGCGATGGAGCGGGGCCCATCGTACCCGTGGAGGCACCGTCCGCTGGGTGCGGCGGGTGGTTCGCTGAGGACGAGACCGTGTTCGCAGCAGACTTCCCGGCTCGGCTTTTCTTTGCGGAGCGCTTGGCGCAACGAGAGAGGTAGCGGCGGAGCTGGTGTTCGTCGAGCGAATGGCCGCCGAAGCTTAGACGTTCGGCGACCGTGGCCAGGGAATGTGCCGCATCACGGCGCAGACGAACGATCTGGTGGCGGCGACGCTGAAACAGCCCGGTCCTGTACGCCTACTGGCGGGACGCATGGTCGGCGCTTTGGAAGGCCGACCCGCGCCGGTCCGATTTCCTCATCGTCGGGATCTGGTTCAGCTTACTCTCGCACTGGTGCCAGAACCTCTACTCGCTTGCCTACCGGCTCGCGAAGGCGCCGGAGTGGCTGCTGACGGCTGAGGTGGTGGCGCCGATCGTGATGCCGTCCATGGTCGCGTCCGTGCTGCACGCGGCGGCGCCAGGTGCGGTCGACGGCACGGTGCCGCGTCGGAACCGAATCGCGCTCGGCATCGGCGTCGGATCCGGCGTGTCCGCGGTGGTCTTCCTGATCGCCATCCGCCCCGACATCCGGCCGATCATCGACCGGGCTCGCCCCTATATCGGCGCCTGATCTAGCACGGGCTATCTCGTCGTGCCGGGAGCGCCACCAGCATGAAGACCTGCCCCGAAGGTGCGTTCACCGCCGGCCACCTCTGGATGGCAGGCCTCGGTGGTGCGGTCCTGATGTTGGTGGCGGCGATGATCCTGCGGGATCTGACAGCAACACACGATCCCTGATCCGGGAAATGATGCCCCGATCTCGATTTGCCGATCAGAAGATATGAACCAGTTCATGGAGTCCGTGGCAGGCCCTTTGATCAGAGCCAAAAATCGCTCCTCAATTAGCAAAAGAGATTTTTCTAGAGGGAGAAACTTTCCAGCGCTTCAGGTCGTATCCTCTATAACAAGGAAAATCAGTCAACATATCTAGGATTCTTAATGCGTATCACCCATGCGATTCCACTCATCGTTTTTGGCATATCCACGCCAGCTTTCAGCCAAGGTAAATTGCAGCCACGGCCAGCCATACCTCCGAGCTCGAGCTTGAGTAGCGATGAAAAGACTGCGGAAATCCGACGCGCAATTCAGGAAGGACAAGCGAGACAGAAAGCGACTGACGCACGCAACGAGCGGGTATGGCGTCGCTGGGACTATGCTGTGTGCGTCGGATGTGGACCGATGCCGAAGAAATTTCGCATCGTCTACACAACGCCAGCTCGGGTGCTTGCCGGGTTTATCGCCGCAGACGATGATGAGATCAGGAAAGCACGTAGACTTTAAGAATGGCTGTCAGCCGAGGCCTGGCCGGCACCCCCTGCGCCGAGCTTTTTCTTGCCTGTGATCCGGCTAACCCTTGCCGAGGGACGCGCGTAACCAGCACCGGGGAGATCGGCAGACCAGCGCGCCCAGCTTCGGCCGGGACAGGTTTCTATGCCGACACCATACACGCTTGAGACCCAGTTGGGTCAGCAGCCTGAGCAGATAGGTTTTGCTGCAGCGCTGCCCCCCTTCACCAACCGATCCATCACGACCTCACGGTTGTAATCCTGCGTATTAATAACCGGGCGATCTCGCTCGCTGGGCGCCGACGCTACTGTCGATCCAGTCGCTTTCACGTCTCCGTCGATCAACTTGCGAGGCCGGTTGACCAGCGCTGCCTTTGAGTCATCCCCAGAATGCACCGGCTGGGTCAGCAAGTGGCCACGTCCAGGGGCTTCGAGCGCAGCAGTCGGGTTCACACCTCGCCGGCCATCGTTCGCTCGAAGCGTCAGGAGAGTGCCGGGAATAACCACCGGTGCGAGGGCAACGTCTCGTCCGAGCGGAGCCGCTGAATCGGCGACGGATGGCGTTTCCGCTGTGTGTATTCCAGCCGGAGGCAAGGAGCTGTAGGCGTTGGATCCCAATGGCAGCCTTGAACATCCGCCCATGGCGAGCAGAACCAATCCGAACGTCGCAGTTCGCTTCACCATCATGGCCGTCCCGACGCGAATCCCGACCATTATGGACGAGTTTCAGCTTGGCTATTAACTCTTGAGTGCTCGCAAGGTTCAACCTGTGGATATGGCATTCGGCCTTCGGTTTGCCTGGCTGGACGGCTTCTCGAGGGGCCGCGTCGAGCTGCAGAAGGCGACGGGGACCGAGCCGGCAACCCGGATGCAATCGCTATCGACGAGCGCCGTCTCGTTGGCACGTGGATCGCGTAGGCGCCTCGTGTGAGGCACTTCCGCCCCACGTTTTTCCACGCGAGCCAAACTTGAGGCCGCCCGGCTCCGGCCACGGCGGGCTTTTTCGTACGATCAACGCAAACGGCCCCTCGGCCACGATGCGCGCCCAAGAGCCGATGACGAAGCACACCCACCGAGCGTCGTAGGCGAATCTCGTCGGGGGAGGGCGTTGCTGATGGGAGGGGTCTCACATTGGCGACGCCGCGATGGTTTTCCGGCTTACCGCCTGACATCCCAAACAGCCACTCAGACAGGCCGCCCCGGCCCGGCCCGGCCCGCCGGTAGGTCTGGTTCCCGTATCGGATCCAGGTGTCGACGATCGCCTCGACGCGACGCGGGTTGATTACCAGGGCGCCGAATTCTGCGGCCCAGATCATGCTGAGCAGTCTGGGTCATTCTTCAATACCTTTCGCTCTGGAGCTACTGTCTTACGCTTTTTTGTAAGGGCGACCATTTGCCAGCATCGGCTCACAACCATGCGCCACCATAGACAACGTTACCATAGGGCAGTGCTCATCTGCCATGCAGTTGCAATGCTGCTGACGGTCCTGCAGTTTGACTTGAGTTATTGCGCAATCTCTGCCGAAAAAAATCAGTATATCAATACCACACGAACGGCAGGTATCTCTTGCGATGCGCATCGTACGCCCACGTTCCCTTCTTGGGGACCCAAGACAAATTTCGCTTGTAATATCTGCGGACTGAAAACCGTTCCAAAAAAGCACGATATAAACTTCCAGTTGACGGTCAGTACAGATGACGAGCGGCCAAATTCTGCCACAATCAACCTAAGCTAATCAGGAAGTTAATCTTATGAGACTCATTGATGATCGACGATTTTTGGGCCCATTGAATGTCGGCCGGCGGTGATAGAGACACAGACCAAGTGGTGCAACGCTGCTGTCAGCCGCCGGCTGCGCTACTCCACTGACCGCGGTTTCAGCCCGGCGCCGGGGTGAGTGCGCCCGATAAGTCCGTCCGGGTGCTGACCCGGTCCCTCCGCCCGCAAGCCGAGCACACCAGCCACAGCGCGACGTCCGGAACAAGCAGATCGTCGGGCAGGCCGTCGAACGACATCGCTCCGCAGTGCCCGCACTCGCAGAACACCAGCAATACGGCGCTGTCGCAAGCCTCGGTTGAGGGGTAGCCGTGCCGAAGCGTGATGCCGATGCTCAAGCGCCGCGGCGACGTGGACGCGATCTAGCACGCCGGTCGGACAAGTGTCCGATACCGGACTTTGATTTTGTTGAGTTTTCTCGATTTATCGGGCGTGCCAAGCATTTGCCCAGGTGGGGTATTCACGCTTTTGTTCGCGCAGGTGGATAACCGGAAGGTAGAAATGAGGATGGGTAGAGCTGGGGCGCCAGGATTCTCAGCCATAACCGAAGGGGTACGACATCAAGGGTTTAGGTCCTGATCACCCATCTTAACCGGCATCGGACCTAGAAAATGGACTATCGGAGTGGCCTCCAGTCAACGCTGTGGCTGCGGTATTCCACTGACCGTGACAGTCGGCGATATGTCCGCAGAGCGCCAGAAGCCGACATATGCAGTTCGCCCCGATGCAGACGTAGGCAGACCGCGAAAACGAGGGTTTTCACGACACCAAACTTGAGTCTTGGCTACGCTCACCGGAAGGTGGCGCGAAAGTCGTAGCAAACTCTATGTTGCGGGATCGGCGCTTCTGTTCCCCCCACGACGGGCTCTACTGGCGGCGCCGCCACGCAGACGTTGCTGTTCGTCGGCCACTCGCTTCAGCCCATGCTTTTCGAACAGATCATTTAACGCCTCGGCTAGCGGCACCTGATGGGTGGCGTCACGTTCAGCCCAGAGAACCACACATGACCGTCTGGATCAGAATTCTGGCGGAAGGGGTGGGATTCGAACCCACGGTGGAGTTGCCCCCACGGCGGTTTTCAAGACCGCTGCCTTAAACCACTCGGCCACCCTTCCGGCGGATCGGGTTGTAGCGGAGTTCGGGGCCGCCGGACATCGGGAAAATCGGGTCAGGGGGCGAGGCGCACGAGGCGGTCGAGCAGGGCGCGGTCGTGGAGAAGGGCCATGCGCTCCTTGGGGCTGAGCCAGGTGCGGGCCTCGTCGAGGGTCTCGGCCTCGACGACCTTGGCCTGAGCGAGGGTGTGGTCGACGTCGACCCGGCCGCGGGGGCGCGGCTCGGCGCTCGGCAGCATGCGGGTGTGGGCGTCCGCCAGGGCCGGGTCGGCGTGGAGCGCCGCGAGCGCGTCGGCCTCGTCGAGGCCGCGGGCCTGGTTGCGGGCGGCGAGCGCGCCGGCGCGGGTGGCGATCGGCGGCGGGTCGCGCTCCTCCGGCGTCATCAGCAGGCCGCGCCGCTTCAGGGCGAGGCCGAGCGCCAGCTGCCCGCTCGCCCAGGAGATCGGGATCGCAAGGACGAGGCCGAGGATGGTCGGCGCCATCCAGAGGAACAGCGAGGTGGCGATGGCGAAGGCGGCGATCCCCGAGACCAGCCCCAGCACCGTGTGCCAGCGGTGGCGGCGGACGATGTCGCCGAGCGGGATCGAGCCGTCGTCGCGCCGTTGCGGGTTCCAGCCGGTGTCGCGCCCGGCGAGGATGCTGAACACCGAGCCCGACTGGATCACCATCGCGATCGGCGCGATCAGCGCCGAGAGCAGGATCTCGATGAGGCAGGACGCCACCAGCCGGCCCGCGCCGCCGCAGGCCCGGCGCACCGGGCCGTCGATCAGCGCGAGGAGAAGGCCCAAAAACTTCGGGGCCAGCAGGATGCCCATGGTCAGCCCGAAGAGCTGCAGCGCGCGCACCGGATCGAAGCGCGGGAAGACCGGGTAGAGGCCGAACTCGGTGGTGAAGTATTCGGGCTTCACGTAGGCCGTCTGCAGCACCAGCGCGATGCCGACCACGAGCTGGCACAGCCAGAACGGCGAGGCGGCGTAGCCGGCGATGCCGGTGGCGAAGTGCTGGCGCGAGGCCGCCTTCAGCCCCGCCGCCCCGATGATCCGCGCGTGCTGGAGGTTGCCCTGCGCCCAGCGCCGGTCGCGGACCGCCACGTCGATCAGCGAGGGCGGGCTCTCCTCGTAGGAGCCCGGCAGCGTCGGCAGCATGTACACCGCCCAGCCGGCGCGGCGGATCAGGGCGGCCTCCACGAAGTCGTGGCTGAGCACGTGCCCGCCGAAGGGCGGCGTCCCGGGAAGGTCCGGCAGGCCGCAGGCGGCGGCGAAGGCCTTCGTGCGGATGATCGCGTTGTGGCCCCAGTAGTTGCCGTCGCGCCCCGACCAGTGGCCGAGGCCGGTGGCGATCACCGGGCCATAGATGCGGGCGGCGAACTGGGTCACCCGGGCGAACAGCGTGTTGCGGTTGATGATGAGCGGCAGCGTCTGGATGATGCCGGCATCCGCGTCCGCCTCCATCGCGCCGGCGAGCCGGACGACGCTGTCGCCGGTCATCAGGCTGTCGGCGTCGAGCACCAGCATGTGGTCGTAGGCCCCGCCCCAGCGGGTGACGAAGTCGCCGATGTTGCCGGCCTTGCGGTGATGGTTCCTCCGGCGGTGGCGGTAGTACAGGCGGGCGTCGGGGCCGAGCGCTTCGCGCAAGCCCAGGAAGGCGCGCTCCTCGGCGATCCAGGCGTCGGCTTGCGTCGAATCCGACAGCACGAACCAGTCGAAGGCCGTGCCGAGGCCGGTGGCGTCGACCGCCTCGCGCATCGCCTCGATCGCCGCGAAGGTGCGGGCCGTGCCCTCGTTGTAGACCGGCATCAGGATGGCGGTGCGGGTGGCGAGGGCCGCCGGCACCGGCGGCAGGCGCGGGCGGCGCAGCAGCACGGCGAAGCCGAGGATCGCGCTCGTGAAGGCCAGCGCGATCCACGAGAAGGTCAGGAGGAACAGCGCGACCAGCACGTACTGCAGCGCCGTCGGCGAGCCCGAGACCGACACGGTCTCGTACATCTGCCAGCCGCCATAGGCGGTGAGCGCGACCGCGCCGCCGAAGACGAGGAGGCGGGACGCGTGAGGACGGGCCGGGTGCTGCGACGGCGCATGCCCGAGCGCCGGGTCCCAGGCGGACAGGCTCTGCACCGGCATCGCCAGGGGCGATTCCGGCGGCAGGGCGTCGGGGAACGACCGCTCGCCCGGGTGGCCCGACGGGGCGTCGCGCCGTGCGGTCGCGGGGAGGGCGGCGAAATCGTCCATGCGCACGGCCTTTGATCCATCCTCGTCTTCGGAGTCTCGCGGGGCCGGCCGATGCGGCCCGGCGGTCCCTCGAACGCCGCTGCCTTCTACGGCGTCCAGCGATAGAGCCAGGTTTCGGTCACCGCCCGGCCGCCCCGCACCAGGGCGAGGCGCAGCTCGCTCGCGCGCTCGCTGCCGGGATCGAGCTCGAAGGCGACCCGGACGGTCCTGCGCTCCGGGTAGCTGAAAAACTGCTGGCGCGCGATGCTGCCCGGGGCCGCCGCCAGGGCGATGTCGAGGCCGCCCTCGGAGAACAGCCCGTCCCCGGTGAAGTCGACCAGGAACAGGCGGCGCGCGCCCGCGCTTCCGCGCCCGCTGCGGGTGCCGGTCACGGTGGCCAGCGGCGCGGCGGGCGGCTGCCAGCACCAGTGTTGGCGGTAGCGGAAGGTCGTCTCGGAGCCGGCGACGACGGGCTCCTTCGGCCGCCAGTAGGCCAGCACGTTCTCGTTGAACTCGGAATCGCTCGGGATCTCGATCAGCGTCACCGCGCCGCCCGCCCAGGCATCGGCCGGCTCCAGCCAGAGCGAGGGCCGCCACTCCCAGTGCTGCACGTCGTCCTCGAAGTCCTCGTAGGTCCGCGCCCGCTGCATCAGCCCGAAGCCCTTCGGGTTCTCGTCGACGAAGGACGAGATCTGCAGCGCGTCGGGGTTGTGGACCGGGCGCCAGATCGCCTCGCCGGCGCCGTTGCGGATCTGCAGGCCGGCGGCCGAGAAGGCGGCGGCGCGCGCGTCGTCGACGCGGCGGCGATCCTCGGAGCCGAACAGGTAGCTCGCCTGCATGCCGCCCAGGCCCAGGTGATCGATCGGCTTGCGGGCGAAGATCGTGGTCTCGACCTCGGTGGTCGAGGCCTCGGTGCCGGGCCGCAGCACCATCCGCAGGGCGCCGGAGGCGGAATCGGAATCGATCAGGGCGTGGAGCACGAGGGCGCCGTCGGCCGGGCGCTCGATGAACACCGCGCGGAAGATCGGGAACTCCTCGCCGCGGGCGTCGGCCGGGCGCAGCGTCAGCGCGCGGGCGTTGATGCCGAAGCCCTGGCCCTTGGCGACGAGGCGGAAGAACGAGGCGCCCTGGAACACCGCGAAGTCCGACAGGTCGGGGCCGTCGGGGAAGCGGGCGCGCAGGCGGAAGCCGGAGAAGCCCGGATCCTCCGGGAATTCCGGCAGCGCGAAGCCGCCGGTGTCGAAGCTCGCCGGATCGTAGGCGATCGGCCGGATGCGGCCGTCCTCGACCAGGAACAGGGCGACGCGGCCGGTGAAGATCGCGCCGCGATGCAGCGGCTCGATCGTGAAGCCGAGATCGTCGCCGGCCCAGATCGCGGCGGCGGGCTTGGTGCGGATGGCGCCGTACTGCTCGCGGCTGAGCCCCTTGAGGCTGGCCGGGAGGTCGTCGGTGCGGGGGGCGGCGTAGGCGGCCTTGGCCAGCGCGCGGGCAAGGGCGGGCACGGTCGACGCGTCGAAGGGTGCGCCGGCGCCGGGCAGGGCGGGGGCGTCCTCCGCGGCGGCCGGAACGGGTCGGAAGCCGGCGCCGGCCAGGACCGCAGCCACGGCCGACAGGCGCACGACGTCGCGGCGGGTACGGTCTCGCGAGACGGGGTCACGGATGGCGTCGGAGCGCGGATCGGTCGGCAGCGTCGTGCCCCTTCGTTCGGGTGGGTCGGCGATAGGATCGGAAACAGCGAGACCTTGGAAACGGTTCGCAACAATCGGCCCCTCGTACCATCCCGGCACCTGAACCCTCGGTTAAGGTCGGCCGACGATGGCGAATTCCGTCCCCTGTGTGATCGAGGCCGCGCTTGCGGGCCGGACGATGCGCGCGGGACGCGCCGTTTTGCCAGACGGGCGCGATCGGCTAATCCGGTCCCCTCATCCCGTCGCCGCCGATCATGGCGGTCGGCACCAGCGAGCGTCCCCGGGAACCTGAACGCGATGACGACACCGGCCCCCGTACGGCGAAGCCTCACCGCGATCGTGCTCGCCGCGGGCAAGGGCACGCGGATGCGCTCCAACCTGCCGAAGGTGCTCCACCGCCTCGCCGGGCGGAGCATGCTCGGCCACGTGCTCGCCGCGGTGCAGGCGGCCGGCGCCGCGCGCATCGCCGTGGTGGCCGAGCCCGGCCGCGCGGACGTCGCCCGCGAAATCGAGGCTTTGGCGCCGGGCTCCGAGGTCTTCCCGCAGGTCGAGCGCCTCGGCACCGCGCATGCGGTGCTCGCGGCGCGGGCGGTCCTGAGCAACGGCGAAGACGGGGAGGGCGACGACGTCATCGTGGCGTTCGGCGACACGCCGCTGATCACCGGCGAGACCCTGGCGCGGCTGCGGGCGCCCCTGGCCGAGGGCGCGGCGGTGGCGGTGCTGGCCTTCGAGACCGAGGCGCCCGCCGGCTACGGACGGGTGCTCACCGAGGGCACCCGCGTGGTCGCGATCCGCGAGGAGAAGGACGCCACGCCTGAGGAGCGCGCGGTGCGCCTGTGCAATGCCGGCCTGATGGCGCTGTCGGGCGCCCACGCGCTGGCGCTGCTCGAGCGGATCGGCAACGACAACGCCGCCGGCGAGTACTACCTGCCCGACGCGGTGGCGCTGGCGATCGGCGACGGTCTCTCCGTCGCGGTGGTGCCGGTGACGGAGGCGGAGGCGCAAGGGGTCAACGACCGGGTGCAGCTCGGCGTCGCCGAGGCCGCGATCCAGGCGCGCCTGCGCCGCAGCGCCCAGCTCGGCGGCGCGACGCTCGTCGCCCCCGAGACGGTGTTCCTGAGCCACGACACGATCCTCGGGCGCGACGTGCTGGTCGAGCCCAACGTGGTGTTCGACACCGGCGTCCGCGTCGACGACGCTTGCGTGATCCACGCCTTCTCGCACCTGAAGGACGTGCGCCTGGAGGCCGGCGCCAGCGTCGGCCCGTTCGCCCGCCTGCGCGGCGGCGCGGTTCTGGAGGCCGGCGCCACCATCGGCAACTTCGTGGAGCTGAAGAACGCCCGCCTCGGGCCGGGCGCCAAGGCCGCGCACCTGACCTATCTCGGCGACGCCGAGGTCGGCGCCCGCGCCAACGTCGGCGCCGGCACCATCACCTGCAACTACGACGGGGTCTCGAAGCACCGCACCACGATCGGGGCGGGCGCCTTCATCGGATCGAACTCGGCCCTCGTCGCCCCCGTCACGGTCGGGGCCGGCGCCTTCGTCGCCTCCGGCTCGGTGATCACCGACGACGTGCCCGAGGGGGCGCTCGCCGTCGCCCGCGGGCGCCAGGCGACGAAGCCGGGCTGGGCCGAGACGAAGCGGGCGGCGTTGCGGGCGCAGAAGGCGGCGCGCGCGGGGAAATCCTGATCCACTTCAAAACGCCGCGCCGGTCCTTCATCTCTCGGCTGGCACCGGCCCGATTCCTGATGCCCGCCCTGCGTAGCCACCGAGGGCTGGCCTCGCGCCGCGTCGATCCGGTACAAGCCGCCGGTCCACCGGGCGATACGAAAGACAAACCAGCATGTGCGGCATCGTCGGCATCGTCGGTAACGGGGCAGTGGCCGGTCCGCTGATCGAGGCGTTGCGGCGCCTGGAATACCGCGGCTACGACTCGGCCGGCATCGCCACGCTGGAGCAGGGCCGCCTGGCGCGCAGGCGGGCGTCGGGCAAGCTCGTCAACCTCGAGGCGCGCCTGCGCGAGGAGCCGCTGGCGGGCGCGATCGGCATCGGCCACACCCGCTGGGCGACGCACGGGCGGCCGAACGAGACCAACGCCCACCCCCACGCCACCGCGCGGCTCGCGGTCGTGCACAACGGCATCATCGAGAACTTCCGCGCGCTTAAGCAGGAGCTCGAGGCCACGGGCGTCCGCTTCGAGAGCGAGACCGACACCGAGGTGGTGGCCCAGCTCGTCAGCCACGCCATGGACCAGGGCCTCGGGCCGGTCGAGGCGGTCGCCGCCTGCCTGCCGCGCCTGCGCGGCGCCTTCGCGCTCGGCTTCCTGTTCTCCGGTCACGACGACCTGCTGATCGGCGCCCGCCACGGCGCGCCGCTCGCCATCGGCTTCGGCCAGGGCGAGACCTATCTCGGCTCGGACGCGCTGGCGCTGGCGCCGTTCACCGACGCGCTCACCTACCTGGAAGAGGGCGACTGGGCGATCCTGTCGCGCGCCGGCGCCGAGATCCGTGACATCCACGGCACGGTGGTCCAGCGCCCGCGCCAGACCATCGCGACCCAGGCCTACCGGATCGACAAGGGCAACCATCGCCACTTTATGGCCAAGGAGATTCACGAGCAGCCGGAAGTCGTCGGCCGCACGCTCTCTCACTACGTCGACCTCGCCCAGGGCCGCGTCGCGCTGCCCGAGCCGCTGCCGTTCGACTTCGCCAAGCTGTCGCGCCTCAACATCACCGCCTGCGGCACCGCCTTCTATGCCGGGCTCGTCGCCCGCTACTGGTTCGAGCAGATCGCGCGGCTGCCGGTCGAGATCGACGTGGCCTCCGAGGCGCGCTACCGCGAGGCGCCGCTGGAGCGGGACGGGCTGACCCTCGTCATCTCGCAATCGGGCGAGACCGCCGATACCCTGGCCTCCTTGCGCTACGCGAAGTCCCAGGGCCAGCACAGCGTCTGCGTCGTCAACGTGCCGACCTCGACCATCGCGCGGGAATCCTCCGTGGTGCTGCCGACGCTCGCCGGCCCCGAGATCGGCGTGGCCTCGACCAAGGCGTTCTCGTGCCAGCTCACGGTGCTGCTGTGCCTGGCCATCGCCGCGGGGCGGGCGCGCGGCACCATCGATGCGGCCGAGGAGCGCCGCCTCGTCGACGCGCTGATCACCGTGCCCGGCCTGATGGCCGACGCGCTCGCCCGCGAGAGCGAGATCGAGGGGCTGGCCCGCGAGATCGCCAAGGCGCGCGATGTGCTCTACCTCGGCCGCGGGACGAGCTACCCGATGGCGATGGAGGGCGCGCTGAAGCTGAAGGAGATCAGCTACATCCACGCCGAAGGCTATGCGGCGGGCGAGCTCAAGCACGGGCCGATCGCGCTGATCGACGAGAGCGTGCCGGTGATCGTGATCGCCCCCCACGACGCGGTGTTCGAGAAGACCGTGTCGAACATGCAGGAGGTCGCCGCCCGCGGCGGGCGCATCGTGCTGATCGGCGACGCCAAGGGCGCGGCCGAGCACGGGCTCGACACCCTGGCCACGGTGACGATGCCCGACCTCGACCCGACGGTGGCGCCGATCGTCTACGCGGTGCCGATCCAGCTCGTCGCCTACCACACCGCCGTCGTCATGGGTAAGGACGTCGACCAGCCGAGAAACCTCGCCAAATCGGTGACGGTGGAATAGGCGCCGGCCCTCAGACGCCGATCAGCAGGATCGCGAGCGCCGCGAGCACCGCGCCGATCGCCGGGCCGGCGACCGGGATCAGGGCGTAGCCCCAATCCGAGTGCCCCTTGCCGGCGATCGGCAGCACCGCATGGGCGAGGCGCGGCCCGAGATCGCGGGCCGGGTTGATCGCGTAGCCGGTGGTGCCGCCGAGCGAGAGGCCGATCCCCCAGACCACCATGCCGACGAGGTAGGGCGCCAGCCCCGTCGGGATGTTGCCGGAAGCCCCCACCGTCCGCGACAGCAGGGCGCTGACGATCAGGATCAGCAGGAAGGTGCCGATGATCTCGCTCGTCCAGTTCGCGGCCGATTGCCGGATCGCCGGATCGGTGCAGAAGCAGGCCCGCTTCAGGCCCTGATCCTCGGTGACGGCCCAGTGCGGCAGGTAGTGCAGCCAGACCACGGTCGCGCCGAGGAAGGCGCCGATCATCTGCGCGGGCACGTAGACCAGGAGCTTGCTCGGATTCCCAGACGTGATCGCACCGGCGATCGTCACCGCCGGGTTGATGTGGGCGTCGGGGCTGCCCGTCGCGGTCGCGACGAAGATGCCGGCCAGCACCGCGAAGGCCCAGCCGGCGGTGATCGCGATCCAGCCCGCGCCCTCCGCCTTGGAGCCGCGCAGCAGCGCGCCGGCGACGACCCCGTTGCCGAGGATGATCAGCACCATCGTGCCGAGAAGCTCGCCCAGGAACGGGGATGTCATAAGTGTTTCCTCCGAGAGTGTCCGAGACGGGAAGCAGTCGAGGCGGCGGCCTCAATCCTCCTGCTCGTCCCAGTCGAAGGCGCGCGTCACGGCGCGGCCCCAGGCGGCGGTGATGCGCCGGCGCTCGCCCGCGTCCATGTTCGGCACCCAGCGCCGGTCGACGCCCCAGTTGCGCACGAGGTCGTCGGTGCTCCGCCAGTAGCCGGTGGCGAGGCCTGCCGCGTAGGCGGCGCCGAGTGCCGTGGTCTCGGTGACCCGCGGGCGCACCACCGGCACGTCGAGGATGTCGGCCTGGAACTGCATCAGGGTGACGTTGGCGACCATGCCGCCGTCCGAGCGCAGCTCGCGCACGGGGATGCCGGAATCCTTCTCCATCGCCTCCAGCACCTCGTGCGTCTGGAAGGCGGTCGCCTCCAGGCAGGCGCGGGCGATGTGGCCGCGGTTGGCGTAGCGGGTCAGGCCGATGATCAGGCCACGGGCGCCCTCGTTCCAGTGCGGCGCGTAGAGGCCCGAGAAGGCGGGCACGAAGTAGACGCCGCCGTTGTCCGCGACCGTGGTGGCGAGGCTCTCGACCTCGGCGCTGTCCTGGATCATGTGCAGGTTGTCGCGCAGCCACTGCACCAGGGCGCCGGTGATCGCGATCGAGCCCTCGAGCGCGTAGACCGCCGGCTTGCCGTCGAGCTTGTACCCGAGCGTGGTGACGAGGCCGCAGGTGGAGGGAACCGGCGTCTCGCCGGTGTTCATCAGCGCGAAGCAGCCGGTGCCGTAGGTGTTCTTGGCCTCGCCCGGCTGGAAGCAGGCCTGGCCGAACAGGGCCGCCTGCTGGTCGCCGAGGATGCCGGCGATCGGCACGCCGGAAAACGGCACCCGCGTCTCGCCGTAGACCTGCGAGGAGGAGACGATCTCGGGCAGCATCGCCCGCGGGATGCCGAAGGCCGAGAGCATGCCGTCGTCCCAGGCCAGGGTCTCGAGGGACATCAGCTGGGTGCGGCTGGCATTGGTCACGTCGGTGAGGTGGAGGCCGCCGTCCGGGCCGCCCGTCAGGTTCCAGACGAGCCAGGTGTCGATGTTGCCGAACAGCACGTCGCCGGCTTCCGCCTTCTCCCGCGCGCCCGCGACGTGGTCGAGGAGCCAGCGCAGCTTCAGCCCGGAGAAGTAGCTCGCCAGCGGCAGGCCGGTGAGCGCGCGGAAGCGGTCGCGCCCGCCGTCGCGGGCATATTCGGTGACGAGGCGGTCGTTGCGGGTGTCCTGCCAGACCAGGGCGTTGTGGAGCGGTTGGCCGGTGCGCTTGTCCCAGATCAGCGTGGTCTCGCGCTGGTTGGTGATGCCGATCGACAGGAGGTCCTTCGGCGTCAGCCCGGCGCCGTCGAGGGCGTCCTGCATCACGCCTTGGGTGTTGCGCCAGATCTCCATCGGATCGTGCTCGACATGGCCGGGCCGCGGATAGATCTGCGCGTGCTCGCGCTGCTTGCAGACGATGATGCGCCCCTCGCGGTCGAACACGATGAAGCGGCTGCTGGTGGTGCCCTGGTCGATGGCGCCGACATACTGGGACATGGCTGTCTTCCTCCCTTGCGGACCGTGGGTCGATCGTCTCGCGCGGACCGGTCTTCGCGCCGGTTCCGCGCCGCGCACCTTGATTCAGGCGGCTTCCGCCTTTCGCGTCAGGTAGGCGGCGAGCCGCGCGGCCCCGTCCGGGCTGGTGCGCAGGCCGAGCTTCGAGCGCCGCCACAGGATGTCCACCGCCGTGCGGACCCATTCCGAGCGGACGAGGTAGTCGACCTCCGCCGCGCTCAGGCCGCCCTCGAACGCCTCGCCGAGGTCGGCCAGGCTGCGCGCGCCCTTGACGATGGCCCGCGCCTCGGTGCCGTAGGCGCGGGCGAGCCGCCGGGCGGTCTCGGCCGGCAGGAACGGCGCCTCGCGGACGAAGGCGGCGAGGAAGGCGTCGAAATCCGCCTCCGGCATCGCTCCGCCGGGCAGGGTCGCCTCGCCCGTCCAGGCCGGCTTCAGGCCGGGGAAGTGGGACGCGATCTTCTCGATCGCGTGCTCGGCGAGGCGGCGGTAGGTGGTGATCTTGCCCCCGAACACCGAGAGCGCCGGCGCCTGCCCGCCGGCATCGTCGACGTCGAGCACGTAGTCGCGGGTCACCGCCGAGGCGTTGGCGGCGGCGTCGTCGTAGAGCGGGCGCACCCCCGAATAGCTCCAGACCACGTCCTTCGGCCCGATCGCCTTGGCGAACGAGCGGTTGATGCAGTCGCAGAGGTAGCGCGTCTCGTCCTTTGAGATCCGCACCGGGCCGGGCTCGTCCGCGTAGGGGACGTCGGTGGTGCCGATCAGCGTGAAGTCGCGCTCGTAGGGGATCGCGAAGATGATGCGCTTGTCGGGCTGCTGCAGGATGTAGGCCTGATCGCCCTCGTAGAGCTTGGCGACCACGATGTGGCTGCCCTTGATCAGCCGCACCGCCGCGCGGCTGTTCACGCCGAGCGTTCCGCCGAGCGTCGCGCTCACCCAGGGGCCGGCGGCGTTCACCACCGCCTTCGCCCGGACGGTCTCGGTGCGCCCGGTGACGGCGTCGCGCAGGGTCGCCGTCCACGTCCCGTCGACCCGGCGCGCCGACTCGACGCCGGTGCGGGTGCGGATCTCGGCGCCGCGGGCCCGCGCATCCATGGCGTTCAGAACCACGAGGCGGCTGTCCTCCACCCAGCAGTCGGAATAGACGAACCCCTTCGTGAGCCGGTCCTGAAGCGGTGCGCCCACCGGCGATGTTCGCAAGCGAACCGTCTTGGAGCCGGGCAGGGTGCGCAGCCGGGCGAGGTGGTCGTACAGGAACAGGCCGGCCCGCAGCATCCAGGCCGGGCGCAGGCCCGCGTCGTGCGGCAGCACGAAGCGGAGCGGCCAGATGATGTGCGGCGCCTGCCGCAGCAGGCGCTCGCGCTCGGCCAGAGCCTCCCGCACCAGGCGGAACTCGTAGTATTCGAGGTAGCGCAGGCCGCCGTGGATCAGCTTGGTGCTCGAGGACGAGGTGAATTCCGCGAGGTCTCCGCGCTCGCACAGCAGCACCGAGAGGCCACGCCCGGCCGCGTCGCGGGCGATGCCGGTGCCGTTGATGCCGCCGCCGATGACGAGCAGGTCGTAGGGGGCGCCCAGCGCCCGCACGTTCGAGACCGTCGTCATGAGTCGCCTCCCGCCCCGGCCGATGCCCGGGTCGGCAGAATATTGCCTTATCTTAGGATTTTCGCAAGCGAAAATTGCGATGTTCGCTACGGCTCGTCTCGGTCGGCCACCGCGAGGGCGACGCCGTGACGCTCCATCAGGGCGACGATCTCGGGCGGCGGGACGCGGTCGGTGAAGAAGGTGTCGATCTGCTCCAGCCGCCCGACCTCGACCATCGGGCGGCGGGTGAACTTGGTGTGGTCGGCCACGAGGAAGGTCTGGCGCGCATGCGCCAGGATGGTCTGCGTCGCCCGCACCTCCTCGTAATCGTAGTCGAGCAGGGCGCCGTCGGCGTCGATCCCGCTGATGCCGATGACCGCCACGTCGACCCGGAACTGGCTGAGGGTGTCGCAGGTGAGCTGCCCCAGGACGGCGCCGTCGCGGTTGCGGATCGTGCCGCCCGCCACGACGATGCGGAAGTCGGTCGCCTCCGCCAGCCCGACCGCCACGTTGAGGTTGTTGGTGATGATGCTGAGGTCGTCGTGGCGGACGAGCTCGCGCGCCACCGCCTCCGGCGTGGTGCCGATGTTGAGGAACACCGAGCAGTGCGACGGGATGCGGCCGGCCGCCAGCCGGCCGATCCGGGTCTTCTCGGACAGCAGCGTGGTGCGGCGGTCGGCGTAGTCGATGTTCTCGACGCTGGACGGCAGGCCGCCGCCGCCGCGGTAGCGCTCGAGCCGCCCCTCCGCGCTGAGCTCGTTGAGGTCGCGCCGGATCGTCTGCACGGTCACGCCGAACTGGCTCGCCAGGGCCTCGATCGTCACGAAGCCGCGCTGGCGCACCGCGGCGACGATCGCCCCGCGCCGCGTCTCGACCGCCGACGCGTCGGCGCGCTCGCCCGCCTTCCGCTCGAAGCCGCCCCGCTCGACCATACGCGTCATGGAAACTCCGGCCCGGGGCTCGCACGCCTCGGATCGGAGTGTAGGTGACCGGCGGGGTTTCGCAAACGAAACGCGCAGGCCCAGGAGCCGGCGGCGCTCGACCTGTCCTCGGGGCTGTTCGAGCAGATCGTCTACTGCGACGGCGCCCGGCAGTCGCGGAACGACCACACCGACCCGATCCGCCGCGAGCACAGGCCGGCGGTGCACGTGCGCATCGTCGAGAGCGGCGCGCCGACGGGCGGCGTCGGCGCGCCCGGGCTGCCGCGGGTGCCCCCGCCGTGCTCAACGCAATCACGGCGCTCACCGGGCAGCGCGTCCGCGCCCTGCCGGTCGCCGACCTTGCGCGCAGGCCGGTTTCGCGCGCCTTTTCCGGCAGCCATGGTGGATCGCGGGTGCGGCGCGCGTGAGCGCGAGAGGAGACCGTCGATGCCGGAGGTCGTCCGGGACGCGGCGATCGCGCCATCCTCCGAGGCCGTGTCGACCGGGCTCTGGGCTCCCGACCGACGCCGTCGCCCTCGTGCTCCTGACGCTGGCCACCCTCGTCATCCTGTGGCTGCTCGTGCGGACGCCGCTCGGCATCGCCCGCGGGGAGCTGCGCACGCTGTCGTCCTGACGGGCGGAGGCCTCGCGCGCCTCAGGCGGGCGGCCGGGAATAGTCCATCCGCTCCAAGTCCTCGATCAGGCCCCGGCCGGTCGGGTGCCAGCCGAGCCGGGCCCGCGTCAGCGCGCTGGAGGCCGGCATGTCGAGGCCGACGAACGCGGCGAGCCAGCCGAAATGCGCGGCGGCATCTTCCGGCGCGAGGGCGACCGCCGGCAGCTTCAGGCCGCGGCCGATGGTCTGCGCGATGTCGCGGGCGGCGACGCCCTCCTCGGCGACCGCGTGGTAGCGGGCGCCCGCCTCCCGCCGCGCGAAGGCGAGCGCGTAGAGCCGGGCGACGTCGAGGACCGGCGCCGCCGCCCAGCGGTTGGCGCCGTCGCCGACATAGGCCGAGACGCCGGTCCGCCGGGCGAGGTCGATCAGGTAGGTGATCAGCCCCTGCTTGACCGTGTCGTGCACCTGCGGAAGCCGCACCACCGACACGTTCACCCCCGCCTCCAGCAGTGCGGCCCCGGCGAGCTCGGAGGCGATGCGCGGGTTCGGGTGCGCGCGGTCGAAGACGTCCTCCCGGGCCGGGCCGCCGTCGTCGGGGCTCCCGATTCCCGCACCGGAGGTGATGAGCAGCGGCCGATCCGAGCCGGCAAGGGCGGCCCCCAGGGCCTCGATCGCCCGCCGGTCCTTGTCGCAATTGGCGACGAAGTTCGTGAAGTCGTCGTGGTCGAAGGCGGTGTGGATCACGCCGTCGGCCTGCGCGGCGCCGCGGCGCAGGCTGTCCGGGTCGTCAAGGGTGCCGCGATGCGGCTCGACCCCGGCCTCGATCAGCTTGCGGGCGCCGGCCTCCGAGCGGGTCAAGCCGAGCA
Organism: Methylobacterium sp. J-092; assembly: GCF_022829325.1. NCBI lineage: Bacteria > Pseudomonadati > Pseudomonadota > Alphaproteobacteria > Hyphomicrobiales > Methylobacteriaceae > Methylobacterium > Methylobacterium sp. J-092. Next base: position 126,226 of record NZ_JAKSXU010000206.1, read on the forward strand.
CCCGATGCCCGGACCGGAGCAGTTCCGGGACGATGGCCGAGCCGACGAAGCCGGTGGCGCCGGTGAGGAAGATGCGCATGCGATGCACTCCGCTGTGATCAGAGCGCCCCTTGTCGGCCCGCCGCCGATCCCGTTAAAGTCGTGACCGTATCCCGGTATATATCCCAACAGGATCGCCATGCCCGCCCGTTCCGGACCCTCGCTGGGCGCCTACCTGCGGGATCGGCGCACCAAGCTCGATCCGGCCGCCCTCGGGTTCTCGGGCCGCCGTCGCACGCCGGGCCTGCGCCGGGAGGAGGTCGCCCAGCGCTCGAACATCAGCGCGACCTGGTACACCTGGCTGGAGCAGGGGCGTGGCGGCGCGCCCTCGGCGGACGTGCTGAACCGCATCGCCGCCGGGCTGATGCTGACCGAGCCCGAGCGCGAGCACGTCTTCATGCTGGCGCTGGGGCGTCCGCCCGAGGTCCGCTACCGGCCGCAGGAGGGGATCACGCCGCGCCTCCAGCGGTTGCTCGACACGCTGGAGGTCAGCCCGGCCCTGATCAAGACCGCGACCTGGGACGTCGTCGCCTGGAACCGCGCCGCCGCCGTCGTGATGACCGACTGGGAACCGCTGCCACCCGGCGAGCGCAACATCCTGCGCCGCATGTTCGGCGACCCGCGGGTGCGGACGGCGCAGCAGGATTGGGACAGCGTCGCCCGCTTCGTGGTCGGCGCGTTCCGGGCGGACGCGGTGAGGGCCGGCGCGGCCTCCGAGGTCGGCGAGCTGGTGGACGAGCTCTGCCGCACCAGCCCGGACTTCGCCGCCCTGTGGCGGGAGAACGACGTCCACGCCCACGGAGACGGGGTCAAGCGGCTCCGTCACCCCGTCCTGGGCCCGATCGAGCTGGAGTTCTCGGCCTTCGCCGTGGACGGAAGACCGGATCTCGGCATGATCGTCTACAACCCGATCACCCCGGAGGTCCGCGAGCAGATCCGTGCGCTCGTTCATGCGAAGCGGGGCGGGAGCGGCATCGATCGGCCGCCTTCGAAGGACGCGTAGTGGGTGCGGCGCGCATCGCGGGGACCGTTCATCCACGGCCGGACCTCGCGCTGCATCGGCGCGTGACAATCGCGCCGCCCCTGTCCGGAGACCGGCCCTGACGGCAGACCTCTCCGCCTCCGAGGCCCGTCGCATCGCCCTCGTCGCCCAGGGCTTCGCCGCGGGCCGGCGCGCGGGACCCGTCTCCGCCGCGCGGATGCGCAACGAGATCGGCCGGCTCGGCCTGCTTCAGATCGACAGCGTGAACGTGCTGGTGCGGGCCCAGTACCTGCCGCTGTTCTCGCGCCTGGGCCCCTACGAGCGTGGGCTCCTCGACGCCCTGGCGGCCGACCGGCCGAAGCGGTTCTTCGAATATTGGGGGCACGAGGCCTCGCTCCTGCCGGTCGACCATCACCCCCTGCTGCGCTGGCGCATGGCCCGGGCCCTCGCCGGCCGCGGCCTATGGCGGCGGCTCGAACCCTTCGCCGGGGACAGGCGCGGCGAAGCCGAAGCCCTCCTCGCCCGCATCGAGACGGAGGGGCCGCTGGCCGCCTCCGACGTCGCGGGCAACCGGGCCTCGCAGGGCATGTGGGTGTGGAGTGCGGCCAAGCACGCGCTCGAATGGCTATTCTGGGCCGGCCTCGTCGCCTCGACGCACCGTCGCGGCAGCTTCGAGCGCGTCTACGACCTGCCCGAGCGCGTGCTTCCGCGCGCCGTCCTCGCGCATCCGACCCCGAGCGGCATCGACGCGCGGCGGGAGCTGATCGCACGCGCGGCGCGGGCGCTCGGCATCGCGACGGCGCAGGACCTGCGCGACTATTATCGCCTCGCGCCTGCCGATGCGCACCTGCCGATCGCGCAGCTGGTCGAGGACGGCACGCTGGTTCCGGCCCGGGTCCGCGGCTGGCCGCAGCCGGCCTACCGGCACAGGGAGGCGCGGCTCGGCCGACGGCTCGACGGCGCCGCGCTCCTGTCGCCCTTCGATCCGCTGATCTGGCACCGGCCGCGGACCGAGCGGCTGTTCGGCTTCCGCTATCGGCTCGAGATCTACACGCCCGCTCACCAGCGCGAGCACGGCTACTACGTCCTGCCCTTCCTGATGGACGGCGCGCTCGTCGCCCGCGTCGACCTGAAGGCGAACCGCAGGATCGGCGTGCTGATCATCCAGCGCGTGCACCTGGAGCCCGATGCGCCCCCCGGCACCATGGACCGGCTGCTCGGGGAGCTCCGCCTGACGGCGGCGTGGCTGGACCTGGCGAGCCTCGCCGCCGCGCCGGCGGCCGGCGCGACCGGCCTGCCCATCGCGGCCGCCGGCGAGCCCGACCCGCCGTCGATCGAACCGGGAGCGAACGAAGCCTCGGGCTGAGCGATCGCCGCGAGATCGTGCGGCGGCGCCGCTCGCCCCGCGTTCGGCACGGCTGCGATGCGGCACGGACGCTCAACTCCGCCGGACTCGGGCGCCAGCCTCAGGGACGGGCGGGGGAGGCGGGGCGCGGCGTCGCCAGCGCCGTGCCGAGGTCGATGGCGAGCGCCAGCACCATCGCGGACGTGCCGAGCGCGAACAGCAGCGTGTAGTTGCCCGCCGTGTGCGCAAAGACGAAGGACAGCCCGTAGGCGGCGCCGGCCTGGAACAGCGCGAACGTTACGGTGGCGACGCTCCAGGCCGCCTTCTGCCGCTCCGGCTCCCCGGGCAGGAACTCGCCGATGCGGCCGAGCATGAGCGGCACGGTTCCGGTGACGAAGGCGCCGACCGCGACGCTCGACAGGATCAGCCACGACGGGCCGAGGCCGAGGGCCGGAATCGCGATCGCGCCGGCCTCGACCAGGAAGGCGAGCCGGAGCGCGGGACCGAAGCCGGTCCGGTCGGCGAGGTGCCCGACGAGGATCGGGCCGACCGTCGCGCCGAGCCCGAACAGCACCCAATAGTGCGATCCGGCCTGGATGCCCTGCCCGAGGCCGCGCGCAACGAGGTCGACGAGGAAGAGCATGTGCGGCACCCACGCGGCCGCGTTGAGCGCGTATTCCGCGTAGAGCGCCCGCAGCGCCGCCCGGCCTGGCGCGCGCGACGGCTCGGCACCGGCAACCGGCCGAACTGCCGCCGGAGCCTCGGACGGCCAGCCCCGCCAGCCGATGACGGTGAGCAGGCAGGAGAGCGCGCCGAGGCCGAACCAGGCCTGCTGCAACCCGCCGCGCAGGAGGAGCGGGACGAGCGTCCCCGACGCCGCGATGCCGACGCCGATGCCCATGAAGATCAGGCCGCCGGCCAGGCCGCGCTTGCCCGGCGGCACGTGCGGAAGCACGGCGGGCGCGGCCAGCACCATCAGCGCGCCTCCGGCAAAGCCCGACGCGAAGCGCCAGGCGAAGAACCACGCGACGTTCAGCGGGTAGGCGCAGGCGAAGAACGCCGCGGTCGCCACCACCATCATCGCGCGGAGCACCACGGGAACGCGGGTGCGGGCGGCGAGCGGCCGCCCGAGCAGGGCGCCGGCGAGATAACCCGCAAGGTTGGCCGCCCCGAGATAGGCCGCGGTCGAGGCCTCGAACCAGCCGCCGTCGATGATCGCCGGAAGCAGCGGCGTATAGGCGAACCGCGCGAGCCCGATCCCGATCAGGCTGGCGCAGGAGGCCGAGGCGACCGCGCGCCGGGCCGTCCGTCTGTCGTCGGCGCCGGCGCGATCGCCGTGCGGAAGCGTTCGAGGCCGGGCAGGCGTCGGCAAGGCCATGGGACGAGGTTCCCGCCGTTCGGTCCGAGAGTGCAGGGCGCCGACGTGAAAGCCGGCTTGGCGACAGGAACGGTCCTACGCCGTGGCGAATTCGAGGCGCACGCCGCCCGGCATCGTGCCGATGAAGTGGTGCGTCTCGGACCCCTTCCGCATCGGGCCGGGCGCGAACTCGATCGTCGTCCCCGGATGGCCGCGCACCCGGTCGTAGGCGGCGGCGAGCGCCGCGCGGTCGGCGACCTTGAGGGCGAGGTGATGCAGCCCGACGTTGGCGCGGCGGTCGAACGGCACCGCGGCCTCCGGATCGGCGATCCGCCACAGCGTCACGAGGATCGCGCCGTCGGAGACGAACACGGCGGGGTAGGACGGCACGCCGCCGTCGACGCGCCAGCCGAGCGCGTCGACGAAGAAGCGCTCGGCCGCATCGAGGTCCGGCACGGCGAGGCCGACATGATGCACGCCACGGGTCGACGGCTCGGTCATGCGGAGGCTCCCTTGAGGCGCGCCAGCTCGGCGCGCAGGTTCGCGTTCTCGATGAGCAGCGGCCCGAGCTCGGCCTCGATCTCGGCGCGCGTGAAGCGCGGCGCGATGAATTGCGGGCAGTTCCAGTCGAAGCCGACCACGTCGATCACGAACGCGGCCACGGCCGGCGGCGCCGCGGGATGCGAGACCCGCGCGACGAGATCGGGATCCTCGGCCGCCGCGACGATGCGCGCGTGGCCGATGAGCTTGAGCCGGCGTTGGGCCGGATAGTCCATCGCGAACAGGGCCACCCGGCCGCGCTCGATCACGTTGCCCTGCGAGATGTACTGCCGGTTGCCGGGATAGTCGGCGAATCCGATCCGGTTCTCGCCCAGCGACCGGACGAAGCCGGCCGGCCCCCCGCGATGCTGGATGTAGGGCCAGCCCTCGGGGCCGACGCTCGCCAGGTAGACGCTATCGCGCGCCTGCAGGAAGGCGTGCTCGCGCTCGGTCAACGCATCGCGCCCGTCGGCGGACGCGGCCTCCCGCCTGGCGTAGCTGGCGCGGGAGCCGGCGCGCGCCTGGAGCGTGCGCGCCGTCTCGCCGAACAGGTGGTGGAAGTAGGTACCGGGCATGCCGGAGAGGTAGCGGCTTCACGCGGCGGCGATAATCCATCACCTTCGCAGTTCAGAATTTCGTTTTCGGGAATGATCGCGTGGACCGCTTCGCGGCGCTGACCACCTTCGTCGCGGTGGCCGAGCGGGGCGGCTTCAAGGCCGCCTCCCGCCACCTCGGCCACTCGCCGCCCGCGGTGACGCGGACCATCGCCGCCCTCGAGCGGCATCTCGGCGTGCCGCTGTTCCGGCGCTCGACCCGCAGCGTGGCGCTGACCGAGGAGGGCGCCGCCCTCCTGGATCGCGCCCGCGAGATCCTGATGCGGCTGCAGGATGCCGAGCACGTCGTGATGGGGCGCCAGGCGGCGCCGCACGGCGAGCTGCAGATCACGGCGCCGGTCGTCTTCGGCCGGCTGCACGTCCTTCCCGTGGTGGCGGACCTGCTCGCCCGGCACCGGCCGGTGTCGGCGCGCCTGATGCTGCTCGACCGGAACATCCGGCTGGTCGAGGAGGGGATCGACGTGGCGGTCCGCATCGGCGAGCCGCGCGACAGCCGCCTCAGGTCGGTCGCCCTCGGCACGGTGCGGCAGGTCATCGTCGCGAGCCCGGCCTACTGCGCCGCGCGCGGGCGGCCGGCCGACCCGAAGGCGCTCGCCGAGCACGACATCATCGCCGGCGACAACGTCCGAACCGGCTCACACTGGCGCTTCGGCCCGCGGTCGCAGGGCGTCGCCGTCGCGCCGCGGCTGACCGTGACCTCGATCGATGCCCAGCTGGCCGCCGCCGCGGCCGGGCTCGGGCTCGCGAACGTCCTCAGCTACCAAGCGGCCGAGGGCCTCGCCGCGGGCCGATTGTGCAGCGTGCTCGACGCGCACGCGCCGCCGCCCGTGCCGATCCACCTGCTGTTCGACGCCAGCCGCGCGCACCTGCCGAGCGTCCGCCTGTTCATCGAGGCCATGCGCGCCCGCGCGCGGAGCGGCGCCTGGGGGTGAGTCCGGAGGCCGCCCGGACCGCGTCGTCCGTCGTTTGAAGTCTTTGAGCTGACCGCAGGACCGTGGCTCGAACGCGCCCCGAGGAATCAGAGCCCCGCAAAGCGCATCGAAGACCTGAGCGGCCGGCCTGGGCGAGCCCCGTCCTCCGGAAGTGGATGCGGCAGTGCTGCCAGGTTGCGCTCATCACCTGGGCCACCGATGCCTTGATGCCCTCGTGGGCGTCCGAGATCACCGGCTTGACCCCGCGCAGCCCCCGCCGGGCGAGCTTGCGGAAGGCTGTCCCGAACGTCTCGGCCTCGGAGGGGCCGACATCCATGCCGCGCACCTCGCGCCGGCCGTCGGTGCTCACGATCACCGCCGCCGAGACGATCAAGAAAGCCGGGAAGCACGCCCCCCTATGCAACTTCGGGATGCGCAGTTCGACGGTCCCGGCGCGCGTCTGCCAGTCCCGGTCACGATAGCCGTTGCGCTGGACCAGCCGCACACCCCGATGGTTCCGAGTGCCCTGGTCGGCAGGGATCCTCGGCGATCTTCGCGCCGCCGGCGTGCGGCCGTCCCCGCTCGCCATCCTGTGCGAGGCGACCGACGACGGACCGACCGATGCGGACCGTGAGCATCTTGGTCGACGAACTCGCTGCCGGCCCTGGGCTCGATCACGTCGCATGACGACCGGCGCCATCGAGAGGAAGGCCGCGACGACGGCCCTGACTCCGAATCGGAAGTCAGGGCCCGGAGCTTATCGCAGCGTCGGCGACTCACCGGTCTTGAGATGACGCTCGTCCCCCTCCGGTCCGCCGAGCGACACGTGCGAGTTCAGTCGATCGAGGTGCTCGAAGACGTGCTCGAAGGCATTCGTCACGGCCTGCTCGAAGGAGCCGTCGCCTTTGCCCTGCGCGGCCTTCAAAGCGCTGAGCAGTTCTTGATGCTTGTGGGTGTCGCTCGACATGCTGCTCTCCCGCCGGACCTCATGCCGGCAGGAAGGCCAAGCCCTGCAGATGATCGCGGTTCCCCGTCACGGTGCACGACCAAGCCGTCGCCGACCTCATCGTGCGAGACCCTCGACCACAGCAAGAGAGGAGTAGGCGCAGAAGGCTGGGACCGTGGGGAGGAAGAACCGCGATCGGGGTCATTCGGAGTGCGTGCGCGCGCCGGGATCGAGGTTTTGGCCAGCCCTTGATGTCGGGTCCGCATCCCGATCCCCTTCTGAGATCGTGGATTGGAGGGCCGAGAAATGGCTCAGGACACCGCTCGAAGACCAACGCCTCGTATCGGGAAGGACCGCGGTGCTCCGTCGCCGCATCGAGGCCGCGAGCATCGATCCTGACTTGGTCGATCCGCGGGAAATTCCGCCCGGCATCGCGATCGACAAGTCCGCCACGGCCTTCCATGAAGAACCTGGGCCAGAGCGCATCCCTGGCAGCATGGTGCTCAACCGTATCACCACGCCGTGGGATCAAACACCTAGTCTGCGACGACCACCCTCAATGATCCGAGGCTGAGTTCTTCCGCCATGTCGCCCAGGACGGCGCGGACGCTGATGAGGCCCGTGCTCAAGATCTCGAAAGGCGAGAGGATCAGGCTCGCCGACGCCACGATGTATCGCGGCGCCGTGCTGCCGGATTCGAGCGCGGAGACGAGCTTCCGCTGCTCGGCGATGGGCGGCGTCTCCACCGGCTCCTCGATGATCGGATCCTCGAGGCCGGGCACGTAGCAGCGTAGCAGGACGGAGGAGAGCGGGTGCTCGGCCGACGAGATCACATGCGTATGGATGCAGAACTTCGGCAGGATGAACGGCATGTCCGGAGAGGCGAACATGACCGAATTGTAGCACCCGATGAAGCTCAGCTTTCCGCCCACCTCGTTACGAATGTCGTCGCAGAAGATCGAGAATCCATGGCGCTTCATGTGGAGGCGCTTTTCTGCCTCGCCTGCCGAGGTCGCACGTGGATCTGGCGGCTGGGCGGCAGCGTCGACGTCAGGGTGCGCGAAACGCCGACCAGGGTCGGTGCGCGAGACATCGCCGTGGACACTTCCGGGGGAGAGTTCTGGCCCGCCTGCCGCTCGACCTTGCGGATCTCGAAGACGATCTCGCGATCCAGGGCCCAAGCCAGATCGGCGATCAGTCGAAGCGAGAGCTGGTGATGCCCGGAAAGCTGGCCGTTGATGACCGAGCGCTCGAGAAGGAGCTTGTCGGCGACGGATTGGATGGAGGCGCCCGATGCCGTGCGTTCTTCCAGCAAGGCCTGGAGCAGCTCGCTGCGCACGCGACCGATCAGGCGTCCCGCCGATCGGGACCGGCCGTTGGTCCTAAAATGATATGACGTCACTCGGCGCCCCCCCCATCCCGCAAAGATCTTCTTTGATCCCCATCTCGCGTCGCATCCGCCGAATTTCGAGGCGATAGCCGCGATAGAGATCATGATCTTTTACGCGATCAGCAAAATCTCCAAAAACACATACGAAGCAGTCTCTTGCCGGGAACCAGCCGAATATTCGAACGTCTACGGTCTTTAATTCCCATACAGGATTTTTTTCGACTTTGACACAACGAAATTCCCGGCGATGAGCCAAGAAGCCGCCCGTCGAATATCGGTGAAAGAGGTCGTCGATCTGTTCGAGTGGTGTCGTTTCGGCTCCGCTTGGCGACGGTTCTTGCTGGCGTACTTGCCCATCTAGCCATCGCACGAAGTCTTGGGTGCCGAACAGCCGCCTGTTCGGCAGTTCGCGTGGACCAAGGACGGCTTCTAGCCGCACAATCCCTTGGTCTGCAAGAAGGTTCTCAAGCGTGTCCACCTGAATCACACGTTTCGCGAAAATCGCATTGATTTAGCTTAGGGAACGCCGCCTACACGAGCCGCGATCTTCAGACGCCGGGAATCCGCTCCGCACTCTAGCGTGGATGTGGAAGGTCCGAAGCGCGTTTGACGACCGTTGCCCCGAGACGGCCATCAAACGGAATAGGTCGCATCAAGTCACGATTCGGACGGACAAAATCGTCGATACACGATCGTGGTCATGAAATCTCAGCGCGAGCGGCCGGTCTGCGAGATCACGGCGACATTGCCCTGCCCTTGCTGATAGAGCGCGGCGACGTTTCCCATGCCGGTCTGCGAGACCATGCCATTGTTATGGTCAGCCCCCATTGAAGTGGTCCGCCCTTTGGTATGGCTTTTGAGCCTGGAGGACGGACAAGATGGCAAAGCCCCCGAAGCCCGAGGAGATCGTCGCGAAGCTACGTCAGGCAGACGTGCTGATCTCACAGGGCCAGAGCGTGGCCGATGCAATCCGCACGCTCGGCGTGAGCTCAGTGACATACTCCCGGTGGCGGCGTGAGTTTGGCGGCCTGAAGTCGGATCAGGTTCGTCGGATGAAGAGTCTTGAGACCGAGAATGCTCGGCTTCGAAAAGCCATCGCCGATTTGACGCTGGACAAGCTGATCCTGCAGGAGGCGTCCCGGGGAAGACGTCTCGAGCCCCGCGCGCGCCGGATCGTTCAAGGCCCACAGAATGATAGGGGTCGCGGCCGAGGCTGCGAGCGCCGAGGGCGACGAGTAGCGCAGGGCGAAGGCGAGGCCGAGCCAGATCGCCGCGAAGGCGAGCAGCGCCGGCGGGCTTAGGGCGAGCAGCACCCCGAGGAAGGTCGCGACGCCCTTGCCGCCCCTG
>NZ_JAKSXU010000208.1:0-3323 GCF_022829325.1 Methylobacterium sp. J-092
CCCGGTGAAAACGAGCCCTTCAAGGAGATCGACCGCCTTCGCGAGGCCGAGCCCGTCCTAGTTTGCGAACGTCTCGGAGGATGGTCCGGCATTGTCTACGGCTCTGATCTGCTTGGCTGCCGTACCACCGCCGTTCTCCCGGTAAGCCGGGAATACACCGGCCCCTGTCAGCGGGGATGGGTCCCGTCACGCTTCGTTAGCACTGGTACGCCCTGAAGATCGATCGGAACGCTGCCGATCACCTCGCCGTTACCGAGCGCTTTGATCCCATGCTGGGCTCACTCGATGGAGGATGGAATGAGCATTTTCGGTTCGATCATGTCGAAGATCTTCGGTGGCAGCGCGAGTGCGCAGGCTGCAGAACCTCATGCTTCTGAAGCCCCAAACGTATCGGCGGCTTCGACCGGCGCTAGCGGCGCCGGATCTTCCACTAGCAGCGCGTCAGCTCCTGCGATGGCTGGTGCGCCCTCACCGGTCGCTGCAGGTTCGTCGAGCAGCCCTCAGACGAGCGTCGACGTCGGCCAGGTGCTGAGCGATATGGCGGCCAAAAAGGGTGAGACCCTCAACTACAAGCAGTCGATCGTGGATTTGATGAAGCTGCTCGACCTCGACAGCAGCCTGACCGCCCGCAAGCAGCTCGCTGACGAGCTGCACTACACCGGCGACAAGGACGACTTGGCCACGATGAACGTCTCGCTGAACAAGCAGGTGGTCCAGAAGTTCGCGGAGAACGGCGGGAAGGTGCCGGCCGACTTCCAGCACGCCTGATCCCCGCGTTTCGGCTTAGCCTTTCGCAACCAGGTCCGATGTGAGGTACGTGCGAGGTCGACCCGGCATCGGAACCGGAGGGCACGCTGTAGGCGGATCAACGGGTCTGTAGGAGGCGGCCCTGCCGTGGGGTGGGAAAGCAGGGCCGCCGCAGCGGATCGGGGGCGATCAGCTGGCCGCGTATGCAGCGTAGCTCAGCATGTGCCGAACAAGTTGCCGAAGGATGACCGACGAGACGGCGGCGCTGATCCTGGCGCTTGCGACCGAGAACGCTGAGCTGCGCGCGGCTCTGGCCGAGGCGCAGGAACTTCTTGTCGAGACCGCCGTGGATGCCGGCGAGATGCACGCGCGCGTCGAGGAATTGCAGGCCGAGTTGACCAAAATGCTTGTCGAGCGCTCCTGTGCGCTCCTGCAGGACGGCGGGAAAAATGCCGTTTGGATCAACCTCACAGGATCGTGAGATTTCAAGTTTGGAGCGAAACTTTCTCCCATTTTGATCCGTACCCGCACCACGGCCCAACGGCTTAGCTTATGCGGTTGTCCCGGGTATCTCCTCGGGCTTGTTAGATATCGGCACTCTATGTCCCTCAATCACCAACCTGGACACCCATCGCGCCGTCCGCGCCCATCCTTGGTTGTCGCCATGTGCCTCCTGCCGGTCCTACTCTGGATCGCCATCTACCTGGTCTGTGGCAGGGTCGTCTGGTTCTGACGCCATTCCCTCCGATCCGCGCGGCTAGCTCCTCGGGCGAAGGTACTGCGCGAGAAGAAACCCGCCTTGCAGAGCGCTCAGATGAGCAAAGGGGATCAGGAACTCCAGCCAGCCGAGTTTCCATTGGATGACGCAGGCTGCGATGTACGCGGCAACGACGCACCCCGAGGCGAACAGGATTACCCATAGACGATAGTAGCACCCTGCTGCGATCCCAGCAGCGAACAGAAACGCAGATGTGATCATTCCTTCCCAATCACATTCCCAGCGTTTCAAGCTTCTTAACATAATCTCTAGGAATCATTCGGTCGATGACGCGGCAGACCCTGTGCGGATCTGTCTCGGCGAATGCAGCTAAGGTGTGCCGTCACCCGGCGCGCCCTTCCCGTTTTCGGCGTGGGATACCAGCGGTACCGCGAAGGCAGACAACAATGCGCAACCGCGGTCAGCCCGATAAAATCCGCGACGCGTTTATCGTGGCTGGAGGCGCCATCATTGGCGCAGCCATGGTGGTCGAGATCCAGTTCCTAATGCCGCAGAACCCTCTGGCTGCCACGTTTATCGTGATTGGCGCTGCCCTGATGGCGACCCCTGCTACGCTGCACTTCTCGCGTTGGTGACCCGTACCTCTGACCCGCTGAGGCCTGACAACAGCACCCGGCGGGTACCCTGCCGAAGGCTATCGCCGCTGCTTGTCCGCTTCCTCACCGGCGACCGCTTCCACCGCTGCGATAGCGTTCTCCAACTCCGCAATCCGCTTCAGCGTGCTGTCCGCCGGCATCGTGTCGTACTGAGCAGCTTCCATGATGAGGTCGCGCTGGCGAGCTTTGAGGCGGTCCAGGAGGGCTTCGAGCTTGTCCATGGCGCCCTCTAGCGAGAGCATTCGGCCTCTACAACCGCTATAGGAACCGTCGAGGCTGAAAGAGCTAGCTCGGCTGCTCTTCGGTCTCTTCGATCGCCGCCTCGTCGTCCATCTGCGGTGCCGGCGCGGGGCTCGGCGGTGGATCGCCCTCAGGCTCCTGCGGTGCGGGCGATGGGTCTCCGATCGGCGCCGGATCGTCGCCGGGCTGCGGGGTGTCAGCGTCGATCATCGTCTCGCTCCTATGGCGTTTCCCGGGAAGCTAAGTCGTGGTGCCCCGGCACGTTCCAGGTGATCGCCGGACTGGTGATCGTGCTCAGTCAACACCGTAAGCTTGATGCATCATGGGAGGCGTCGCGCCCTTTCCGCCTGGGGCCGGTCGATCTGAACTACCCGGCCGCGACGGCACAGTTAGCGACAACCAATGGGTGTAGTCGTTCCACGACCATCCCCGATCATCCTCTGGGTGAACTCGCTCGCCGCGGATGTCGGCGCGGATGATATGCATTTCGAACTTCGCAGCTACACCTTGTCCGATCCATAGGCCCGCGACGAACCGCTGACCGTCCCGCGGTGCAGTCTTCATACCCTGCCAGATCACGATTTTCCCCGGTTTGCCTTGGTTCGACGGACCAACGAGTTATTGAAGGCGAAGGTCCGCCACGTTTCCGGCAGCAATCTCGACATGCGCACTCAAGCGGCTATTCTACTCGAATGCGTTATGTCCTCGCCGCCTTCGCCACGATCCTGACGGCCGGCGTTTGCACGGCCGCGCCAACCGACGACGGGCAGCGAGCCGATAAGATCGACGGGCTGGTGCGCATCGTCGGCGCACAGGCTGGCATCGTCCTTCACTGCCGGCAGTTCTATGCGATCGACGACAAGGTGTCGGACGGCTTGTCTCGCACCGTGCGGCTTACCCTCGATCAAAGCCTTGGCCCAAAGCAGGCGCAGACCGCCGTGGATGATGAAGGCAAGCGTCTA
>NZ_JAKSXU010000210.1:0-520 GCF_022829325.1 Methylobacterium sp. J-092
ACCTCTACGTCCATCAGGTCAGCCTCAACGGCCAGACCCTGGCGGGCGACGCCGCCGACAACCATGCCGGCTACAACAGCGGCGGCGTCGCCAACATGTTCAACAACGGCAGCGCGGACTTTCACACCCCCGCGACATCGATCGTCACAGTACCCGCTACGCCAGTGATCCCCGCGCCCGTGGTCACGACACCCACAGCGCCGGTCGTGACACCCTTGGCTCCGGACACCCTCGTCTTCCGTGTGTCGGGCGACAGCTACCAGGGCAATCCGCACTTCCAGGTGCTGGTGGGCGGCCATCAGATCGGCGGCACACTGACAACCAGCGCGTACCATGCGGCAGGCCAGACGGAGGACATCACCCTCACGGGCCAGTTCGGCACGGGTGCGTACGACATCGCGCTGCAGTGCCTCGGCGACCTCTACGGCGGTGTCGCGACGGCCGGCCGCAGCCTCGGCGGCCATCCGGGCAGCCTCAAACACCAGGCCCCGCCGGATTGCCACGCCGGAGACCATGCGTG
>NZ_JAKSXU010000215.1:0-281 GCF_022829325.1 Methylobacterium sp. J-092
CTTCTCGACGTTGGCGGAGGCCAGCCGCACGGCGATCGGCTCGACCTTGGCGGCCTCGGGCGCCGCGGCGCTCTCCTCCTTGGCCTCGGGCAGGTCGTAGCCGGCCTTGCCCGCGGGCTTGGGATGGTAGATCAGCTCGGCCTCGAAGCCGGCGACGTCGAACCGCGCCGCGGCGCCTCCGGAAGCCTCCACCCAGGCCGTGCCCTCCTCGCGCGTCCCTTCCTCCAGGGCAATCCGCTCCAGCCCCATGCGACGCAGAACCTCGCGACCGACGCCGCGGA
>NZ_JAKSXU010000217.1:0-12036 GCF_022829325.1 Methylobacterium sp. J-092
CCAGTACCAGCCGTCCCTCCTGATCCGGGCTGCCTGTGTCGACAGCGATCGGCTGCAGCACGAGCAACGCCTCGACGTTGTCGCGCGCATCCACGCCTAGCTTCCCCGGAGCTGGTTCAGCCACGGCTCGCTCCGGCGTGCCCCCCAGCGGGTGTTCTTGAGGTGGAGGTAGTTGGGCGTGAACCGGCAGAACGCCTTGAGCTGCTCGACATCGTGGATCGTCAGAACCCGCTGTTTGAGTTTGATCAGGCCGAGGCCACGAAGCTCTCGCAGCGTGCGGTGCACGTGCACGGCGGAGAGACCCATCGCATCCGCAAGCTCGGTCTGGGTGAACGGGAAGGGGTAGCTGTCGTTCGTGACCTTCCCGACCGCATCGAGCCGGACCAGCAGTTCGCAGAGGAGGTGGGCGATCCGCTGCTCCGGGGCACGGGCACCGAGGTTGACCAGCCACTCGCGCAGCACCGCCTCGTCGACGAGGGCGCACCACCAGAAGGCCCGCGTGATCTGCGGATGGGCCTCGGTGATCTCCTCGATGGCCCGACGCGGGATGTCGACGACATGGCACGGGGAGATCGTACCGATGTTGTGGTCCATTTGGTCGAGGATGAACACGTTGAGGTCGCAGAAGTCCCCTGGAACCAAGAGAGCCATGATCTGGCGTTTGCCGTCCGGCAGCACCTTGTAGCGGCAGGCGAGGCCGTCGAGGATCAGATGGACGTTCTCAGGGTCGTCACCTTCTCGGATCAGATCGACCCGTGCCCCGACCTGCCGGATGCGCGGCGTCAGGCCATCCAGGGCCCGGCGATCGTCATCCGATAGGGCCTCGAAGCCTTCCAGCTTCCGGGTCAGTACCTGCTGCATCACGCCTCAGTAGAAATCGACCGAAGCGACATTATGTCGGATTTCCCACACTGCAAATCGTCATTTGATGAGAAATTTGCCTAACGTCTGCGTTCTCCGTAGAAGCCGCGCATCGTTTGCAATTTTTCGGGCGCACACGGCTGAGGGTTCGTGCCCCCGCCCTTTTCAGGGCGAGCCCGTGACGCAGCTCCGACAGGCCACGTGCCGCAATCGCTTGCTCGCCGGACTGCCACCATCCGACTTCGATCTGCTTCAGGGCCGGCTTGCCCTAAAAAAGCTCGCGGTGGGCGACGTGCTGATCCAGACGGATACCCCAATCACCAGTTTGTATTTTATCGAACGCGGCATTGTCTCCCTCGTCGCGCAAGCTCCCGATGGCGAACAGGCTGAGATTGGGCTCGTTGGGTGCGAGGGCCTCGTCGGCACTCCCCTTCTGCTTGGCGCCGATCAGGCCCCTTTTGATGGCCGGGTTCAGAATGCAGGATCAGCCTGGGTCATGTCCGCTTCAAGCTTCCGCGAGATCCTGCCTCGATCCTCACCTCTAGGTGAACGCCTACTTCGCTATGTGCAAACCGTCACTGCGCAAATGGCCGGAACAGCGCTCGCCAACGCACGCTACACGCTGGCGGCCCGTCTCGCCCGCTGGCTGCTGATGTGCCACGATCGAGTTGAGGGTGACGACCTGTCGACGACCCACCGCTTCCTGTCCTTGATGCTCGGCGTGAACCGCACCGGCGTCAGCGAGGCGATGGCAGTTCTAGAACGGGCTGGGGTCATCGCAACGAAGCGTGGGACCATCATCATCCGGGACCGCGAGCACCTGATTGCTCAAGCGGGCGCCTGCTACGGAATGCCGGAAGCCGAGTACGATCGGCTTCTCGGGCCTACAACGTCGACCCCAACAGTCTGATCGGCATTTTCCTAAGATCTAGGCCGGGCTGCGCCAAGCACTGCCGTAACAACAACCAATCAAATGATGCAAAACACGCATGCCACGCCCCCTCTGCAGGCGGTGGTGGGCTTCGACCTTCGGTTGTATGGCAAGAAAGTTGCTTTCAACTGGAGACTGCATGTCAGCATACGCCACGCCGAGGGTACTGCCTGAAGGCGAGATTACATTCCGGGGCCGCGGTCAGGGGGTGCTGACGGGCTTCAAGCTGCTGCTCACGGTGTGCCCGCACTGCTCACAGCGGAATGACAGGCACGCGGCGGAAATGGGCTTCTGCCAGTGGTGCGCCTACGTGCCATCGTTGCGTGATGCCGAGCCTACGGATGCTGTCTGAAACTAGGAGAGTAGCACACCAGAGCACGCAACGATTTTGCAGCGCAGCACGTTTGCCTGATATGCTAAGTGTGATGCCCTACGAAATCACCATTTTCGCCGCTGGCATCCGGCGGACCTTGTTCGCTCAGACTGAGCGGGAGGTAGCTTTGATGGCTGAGTCGATCCTCCGCCGTTTTGAAGGCAAACCCGCTCTGATCGGGTTCTGGGTCGATGCTCCCGATCGAGGAGCCCTGAAGCACCTGGGAGCCTACCTCGGAGACGTACTCGCCGAGCTAATGGGAACGGGCGAAGTGGTGGCGTAGGCGGCCTACACGGCAGAGATTGTGCCGGTCATGCGCCCTGCACCCGCCAGTTTCGCTTCATCGGAAGTTTCTCTGGGTTGATCCGCCCCGCTTATAGGATCGAGCGCTACCAAGGCTTCAAGCGCAAGTTTCATTCGTGCCGGCATCTCGTCATTCATGACAAGTGGAAATGCTACTGCCAGCCCACGACAGACACCCGCTTTGATTGATGCTTCACGGGTCCGGCCGTAGCAAATAGTCAAAATTGGCGCAATCACAACTATAGCTCCTCGAGCTATCTGCACACTAAGTGTCATGCATTTTAAGCTAGCCTAAGAACCTCTCTCAACCATACTACAGCACACAGATTTCCTATTTCATCAACGATATCAAATCGCTGACCATCAATGATTTTGCCTTGGCGAACTCTGTCGGCAAGTAGATATCGCGCTGAAGCTCGGGCCTCTTCTTTCGCCGCCTCAACATCGACAAGATCGGATCCATCTGGATCTTCGATGATATCATCACCATCACGTAGGTGAAGGTAGAAACGGGGCATCGAAGATCTCAATCTCTATAGGTCTGCTTTTAAGCATCGTCATCGAGAGGGTCTACCTCATTGATCTGCTCACCCTGGTCATCATGAACCGGCGTCCGCTCGACTGGCGGAAACAGCTCCGCCAGTCCCTGAGCTACGCCATAGAGAACAGGATCAGAGTCTGGGCCGGACAGGGGGACGCAGTGATCGCGATGTCGCATTTTGCGCTCGGCTACTGATCTGGAACGACGACGATACAGAGGCCGTCAATTTAAGGTTGAAACAGTTGTTCTTATCAAAAGATGTTTTCTACGTGATTGGTTCCACCCCGCTCGCATTGAAAAATCGCCACAAACAGCTCCTGGAACTTGCTGCGACGCACAACCCTCGAGCACGGCCCCTTCCCCGTTGTCGTTGGCTCACCAAACCTTTCACGAAGAAGGGCGCGCCGGTCTCCCGGACACGCCCTGCTCGTCGCAATCAATCTTGTCAGCGTCGACCTCAAGCGGTGCGCGCTTCGATCCGCTACACCTGCACCAGCGTCCACTTCCTGCTGCACGCCGTAGTAAGCTCGGGATCTCACCTGCGGCAAAAAGATACGCAAGCTGTCCTCCGCCGATCCGGTCGTGATCGCGTTGACCAAGGGGCTCGTCGCCGGGGGCGCCAACCTCGCCATTGCCCTCGCACGCGGTGCCAGCCTGCCGCCGCCCGGCATGATCGGCTTCGCGGCCGTCGTCGGGTTCCTCGGGGTCGGCGTCAGCCTGGTGCTGTTCGTGTTCGCGCTGCGCCATCTCGGCAGCGCGCGGACGGGGGCCTACTTCTCGCTCGCCCCGTTCATCGGGGCCGTCGTCGCCTTGATCCTGTTGCCGGAACCCGTGACCCCGCAACTCGTCGTCGCCGCGCTCCTGATGGGGGTAGGCCTCTGGCTGCACCTCGCGGAACGACACGACCACGAGCATTCGCATGAGGCGTTGGGCCATGAGCATGGGCACGTGCACGACGAACATCACCACCACGACCACGATGGTCCCGTGACCGAGCCCCACTCCCACTGGCATCGCCACCAGCCGATGCGGCACAAGCACGTGCACTACCTCGACCTTCACCATCGCCACGGACATGGTTGAGCCGGCGCGGGGGCAATCGGCGCCGCGGTCGAGTTTCGTCACCGCGGGACGTAGAACCAGCAGTACAGCGCGCACACGACGGCGATGGCCATCGCCGACGTCAGGAATGACCGTCGCGCCGCCCTCAGGACATGCGGCCTGACCTTGCGTCGGCGCCTGCTTCCGCCGCCGAATTCCCCGATCTGCCGGGCGAGCTTCTTGCCGGTCATCGCCCCCTGATCCCCCGCCGATGGGTTCCATGGGTCGAGGGGGGGCGCTGCAGGCCGTGACGGATCGGCACGATCACGGGACCATCCCGCCGATCAGGTCCGCCATGTGGGCACCGGCAGGGTGGCCCGTGGCGGTGCGGTGGCTCTCCGAGCAGGCAGCGTAATCCGGGCCGGACACGGACATCACCAACCCGCGGGTGCCGTCCGGCAACGTGCGCGTCGCCAGGACAGCCCGGCCCGAGAGCCATACCAGCGACCCCGAGGCGAGGCCCGGGCGCGGCTCGCCGTAGCGGCGCACCCCCTCGCGCCGGATGGCCTCGCGTGCGGTGACATGAGCTGGTCCGTCGAGCGGCCGACCGACCCAGACGACCTGCTGGAGGCCCTGCTCCCTGCACACCACCAGGACCACCTCGACGGTGTCGGGTCCCGAGGCAAGCGGACGGTCGTGGAAATAGTACAGCCCGGTCAGGTTCGCCTCGCGGTCGACCATCGAGGGTGCATCGACACGGTCCACGGGACCCCAAGCCAATCCGAACGGCGCCTCGCCCGCCGTCGGTTCCGCCGCCATGGCCGCGCCTGTCCACGCCACCACCGTCAGTGCGAGCGCGGGGCGGCGAGACATCGTCCTACTCCGCGGCCTGCGGCAGGACGGGGCGTGCATGGGGACCCTCCTTCTCGACGGTGGCCTTCCTCGGGGCGACGGCACCGGCGAAGCGCGCGTAGAGCGCCGGCAGGACGACGAGGGTCAGCAGGGTCGCCGAGATGAGGCCGCCGATCACCACCGTCGCTAATGGGCGTTGGACCTCCGCCCCGGTCTCCGTCGCAAGGGCCATCGGCACGAAGCCCAGCGACGCCACCAGGGCGGTCATCGCCACCGGCCGTAGACGGGTCATCGCACCCTCCAGGATCGCCTCGCGGCGCGGCTTCCCTTCCGCGATGAGCTGCTTGATGTAGGTCAGCATAACCAGGCCGTTGAGAACGGCCACCCCGGACAGGGCGATGAACCCCACCGCCGCCGGGACCGAGAACGGCATGCCCCGCAGCCACAGGGCCGCGATACCGCCGGTCAGTGCCAGCGGGACCGCGCTGAACACCAGGAGGGCGTCCCGCGCCGAGTTCAGGGCTGAGAACAGCAGCAGGAAGATCAGGAAGAAGCACACCGGCACCACGACCATGAGGCGCTGGCGGGCCGAGGCCAGGTTCTCGAACTGGCCGCCCCAGGTCACGTAGTAGCCAGACGGCAGCTGCACACCGGACGCGACCTTGGCCTGGGCCTCAGCCACCAGCGAGCCGATGTCGCGGCCGCGCACGTTGGCGGTGACCACGACCCGGCGGCGGCCGTTCTCGCGCGAGATCTGGTTCGGTCCCTCGGTGACGGAGAAGCTCGCGACCTGCTTCAGGAGCACCGAGGAGGCCCGCCCGTTGACGCCCGGGGGCAGCGGCACCGGGATGTTCTCCAGGGCCTCGCGGTCCTCGCGGACCTTGTCGTTCAGGCGCACCACGATGGGGAAGCGACGGTCGCCCTCGAACACCATGCCGGCCTCCCGGCCGCCGATAGCCGCCCCGATGACGTCCTGGATCGCGGACGTGCTCAGGCCGAGGCGGGCCGCCTCCGTCTTGTTGATCTTGATCTCCAGGAACGGCAGGCCCGCCGTCTGCTCGACCTTGACGTCATCCGCGCCCTCGGTCCCGCGCAGGATCGCGGCGACCTGGTTGGCGGCCTTGAGCATCGGCTCGAACTCCTCGCCGAATACCTTCACGGCAAGGTCGCCGCGGGTACCGGCCAGGAGCTCGTTGAAACGAAGCTGGATCGGCTGGGAAAACTCGTAGACGTTGCCGGCGAGCGCCCCGAGCGCCTTTTCGATCTGCTCCTGGAGCTCGGCCTTGGACAGGTCCGGATCGGGCCATTCCTCCTGCGGCTTCAGGATGACGAAGGTGTCGGACGAGCTCGGCGGCATCGGGTCGGAGGCGACCTCCGCGGTTCCGGTCTTGGAGAAGACGTAGGCGACCTGGGGGAAGCGGCTGATCGCCTGCTCGACCTTCAGCTGCATCGCCTGCGACTGCGTGAGGGAGGTCGACGGGATGCGCTGGGCGTTGAGCGCGATGCTCTTCTCGTCGAGCTGGGGGATGAACTCCTGCCCGAGCCTGGTGAACAGGAACCCGGCGCCGACGAGCAGCACCAGGGCGACCGCGACGAAGCTCATCGGAACCCGCAGGGCGGCCCCGAGGACCGGGCGGTAGGCGGCCTTGATCCCGCGGATGAGGATGTTGTCGGTCTCGGTGACCTTGCCGGTGATGACGATGGCGATCATCGCCGGCACGAAGGTCAGCAAAAGGACGAACGCCGAGACCAGGGCGATGATGACGGTGAGCGCCATCGGTTCGAACATCTTGCCCTCGACCCCGGTGAAGGTGAGGAGCGGCACGTAGACGAGGATGATGATGGCCTGCCCGTAGAGGGACGGCTTGATCATCTCCTCGGCCGAGGCGCGCACGGTGACGAGGCGCTCCTCCAGGTCGAGCTTGCGCCCGAGCTCCCCCTGTCTCTCGGCGAGGTGGCGGAGGGCGTTCTCGGTGATGATGACGGCCCCATCGACGATGAGGCCGAAGTCGAGGGCGCCGAGGCTCATCAGGTTGGCGCTGATCCGACCCTGGACCATGCCGGTCATGGTCATCAGCATCGCCACCGGGATCACCAGCGCCGTGACGATGGCCGCCCGGATGTTGCCGAGCAGCAGGAACAGGATGACGATGACGAGCGCGGCGCCCTCAGCCAGGTTCTTGGCCACCGTCCGGATGGTGGCCTCGACCAGCAGGGTCCGGTTGAGGACGGTCTGGACCTCGACGCCGGGGGGGAGCGTGCGCCGGATCACCGTCATCCTCGCGTCGACGGCGGCCGAGACCGTCCTGCTGTTCTCGCCGATCAGCATCAGGGCGGTGCCGATGACGACCTCGCGCCCGTCCTCGCTACCCGACCCGGTGCGCAGGTCGCGCCCGATCCGGACCTCGGCGATGTCCGAGATGCGGACCGGCACCCCGCCGCGCGTGGTCACGACCACGGAGCCGATGTCCTCCATCGTCTCCAGGCGGCCGGCGGCACGGACGACGTAGCCCTCGCCGTTGTCCTCCAGGTAGCGGGCGCCCTGGTTCGCGTTGTTGGCCTCCAGCGCCCGTCCGATGTCGGCGAAAGAGAGGTCGAGGGCGGTCAGCTTCATCGGGTCGGGCTGGACGTGGTACTGCTTGTCGAAGCCGCCGATGCTGTCGACCCCGGCGACCCCCGGCACGGTCTTCACCTGGGGCCGGATGATCCAGTCCTGGACCGTGCGCAGGTAGGCCGTGCGTTCGAGCTCCGTCGCGAGCCGCTGGCCCTCGGGGGTCAGGTAGCTCCCGTCGTCCTGCCAGCCGGGCTTGCCGTCGGGCGAGACCTTGCGCTCCCCGGCCTTCGCGTAGTGGATCGACCACATGTAGATCTCGCCCAGGCCCGTCGAGATCGGGCCCATGTGCGGCTCGGCCCCCGGCGGCAGGGTCGACTTCGCCTCGCCGATCCGCTCCGCGACCTGCTGGCGGGCGAAGTAGATGTCGAGCTTTTCCGAGAAGACGGCGGTGACCTGGGAGAACCCATTGCGCGAGAGCGAGCGGGTGTATTCCAACCCCTTGATGCCGGCGAGCGCGGTCTCGACCGGGTATGTCACCTGCTTCTCGATATCGACCGGCGAGAGCGACGGCGCCGTGGTGTTGATCTGCACCTGGTTGTTGGTGATGTCCGGCACCGCGTCGATGGGCAGCTTCGTCAGCGAGAACACGCCGAAGGCAGCCGCGAGCAGCGACAGGAGCACCACGAGCCAACGCTGGTGGACGGAGAAGTCGAGGATCTTCGAGATCATGATGGCCGCCCTCAGTGATCGTGGTCGGCTTCGGCCTTGCCGAGCTCGGCCTTCAGGACGAAGGAGTTGGCCACCGCGACCTCGTCGCCGGGCTTCAAACCGGTGAGGATCTCGAAGGCGTCGTCGTCGGCCTTGCCGATGGTCACGTCCCGGCGCTCGAAGCCCTCCGCAGTGCGGACGAACACGACCTTCTCGCCGCCGATGGTCTGGATCGCGGACTTCGGCAGCCGGACCCCGACCTTGTCCCGGGCGATCTCGACCTCGGTGGTCACGAAGGTCCCGGGGCGCCAGGCCATGTCCTTGTTCGGCAGGGCGACAATGACCCGGGCCGAGCGCGTCTCGGGGTTGAGGATCGGGCTGACGAAGACGACCTTGCCCTCGCCGCGGGAGGCGTCGTCGCCCCCGACGATGGTGACCTTGGCGCCCTCGCGGACCTTCGAGAGTTCCGTGGTCGGGATGGCGAGCTCGATCCACACGGAGGAGAGGTCGGCGACCGTGTAGACGTCGGCAGGGTCGCCCTCCTTGCCGACGGCGGTTCCGACATCGACCTTGCGCTCGACCACACGCCCGGCGAGCGGAGACTTGAGCTCGTAGCGGCGCAGCGACGACAGGTTCGGGGTGGTCTCGTCTTTCTTGGCGGACGTCGCGACCTCGGCCGCGTTCAGCCCCAGGGCCGACAGCTTCTGCCGGGCGAGGTCGACGCGCAGGGTTGCTTCCGAGTATGCGGCCTTCGCGTTCAGAAACGCCGATTCCGCCGAGATCCGCTTGTCCCAGAGGGCCTGCTGCCGGTCGAAGTTGGTCTTCTCCAGGTCGGCCTTGACCGTCGCGGTGAGGAAGTCGCTCTTCGCCTCGGCCACCTCGCGGCTGTCGAGGACGGCCACGACCTCGCCTTTTGCGACCTCCTCGCCGAGGCGCTTGCGCATCTCGGAGACGGTGCCGACGACGCGCACGGGCACCCGTGCGATCCTGTCGGCGTCCTGGGCGATGGTGCCCGGCACCAGCAGGTGGCGCGAAAGGGTGCCGCCCTCGACCGTGGCGAGCTTGATGTCCTGTTCGGCGGCCTGCTCGGCGGACATCTTGATCCTGCCCTCGCCCTCCTCGTCGTGGCCGTGCGCCTCGCCCTCGGCGTGCTTGTGTCCGCCCGCTTCCGGCTTGGCCTCACCCACGGCATGCTCATGGCCGGGCTCGCCCTGACCGTGCCCGTCGTCGGCGGCTGCGGCCGTCGGCTTGGTCATGGCTGCGTTGGTGGGTGGCGCCGCCCGGGCGTTCGCCAGGCCGGCGGCGGCAAGGGCGCCCTGCACGACCTCGGACACACGGGGGAAGGCACCGCCGATGGCGATGCCGATGGCCAGGAAGGCCACGGAAAGAAATGCACGCATGGGAAAGGACCGGGTCCGCCGGGGACGTCGCAACGCCGCTCATGCGGCTCGGGACGGTCCCGTACTGGGGTTTTCGCGTTGGTGAGGCGGCCGGGTCCCGCGAGGGGCCGGCCGGGACGCGCCACGGACGAGGCGACGTCGCCTCAGGCGCGAGGCGGCCTGGGAAGGCGGTCGGGCGAAACCGATCCGATGGGGGTGGTCACGGTCGCGTAGGAGGCGCGCGCCGCCCCTCGGGTCGGCAGGGCGGGCGTCGCATCGACGTTCAGGGCCTGGTGGCAGCCGCAATTGGCATGGCAGGCCGGGCAGGCGTCGGCGTGGTCGGGCCTTGAAGCATCCGCCGGGGCCGACATCGAGAGTTCGTGGCTGACCGAACGGTGGGCCTCAGCGGAATGGACCGCGCTGGGGACGACGAGTGCCATGACCAGGACGAGCGAGAGTAAGCGGACGGTGGTCGCCCACCAGCCGCGCATCGTCTCGTAGGCCCTGATCCGGGGTCCCGTGGTCATGCTCGCCTTATGAACCAATCAGGGCCACCCGTACATGCCGGGTGACCCTCGACGAGGACGGAGCCTCAATAATCGTCGTGATGATGATGGTGGTGGTGGTGCTCGCGCTCGCCGTAGAACCGACGCTCCCCATAGAAGGCTCGGTCGCCGTAATCCCGATGCGGACGGTGGATGACGACGTCGTCGTGGTCGCCGTGATGGTAGCGGTCGACATGGGCGCCGCCTCGCCGATCGAAATCGCCGCCGTAGTATTGGGCCGACGCCGCGGCGGGAGCGAGGATTAGGGTTGCGGCAGAAGGGCTGGAATGTGGGCGCGCATGGCTCGTTCCTCGTGGGATGATGCCGCCAGGATGTCCATGGTGCCTTGAACGGGGCCTGAAACCCACGTTCATCTATCCTGGAGGCTTCCGGTGCTCCCGTGGCCTCGCGAACGAGGATCGCGAGGCCACGGACCGGCCGGTTCAGTGGCGCTCGATCACGGTGGTGCGACGCTCGCCGCCTCGCCGGTCACCATGGCCGACGCTGCGGTCGTCGGCGGCACGGGGACCATCGGCGGCCTGACCGTGCAATCCGGTGCGATCGTCGCGCCGGGGGCCAGCACCGCGGCCGGCAGCCTCGGCACGCTGACCGTCAACGGCAACGTTCTGTTTGCCGCCCAGTCGATCTACCGGGTCGATGCCACGGCAGCCGGGCAGTCCGACCGCATCGCGAGCACCGGCACCGCGACGCTGCAGGGCGGCACGGTTCAGGTCACCGCCGGCACGGGGGCCTATTCGCCGAGCACGCGCTACACCATCCTGACGGCGGCCGGCGGCCTGACCGGGCGGTTCGCGGGCGTGACCTCGAACTTCGCCTTCCTGACGCCGTTCCTGACCTACGACGCCAACGACGCCTACCTGCGCCTCGCCCGCAACGACCTGGCCTTCGGCTCCACGGCGCAGACCCGCAACCAGGCCAACGTCGCCGCCGCCGCCCAGGCGCTCGGCGTCGGCACGCCGATCTACGACGCGATCGCGGTGCTCTCGGCTGCGCAGTCACGCCAGGCGTTCAATGCTCTGTCGGGTGAGGTCTACGCCAGCGCGGTGACGACGATGTTCGAGGGCGCCACGTTCGTGCGCGAGACCATCCTCGATCACCTGCGCTTCGGCGAGAGCAACGGCTTTGCCGGCGGCTTCGGTGCGCCCGGTAGTGTCGGCCAGCGCTTCGCCCCCGGCTCGACCCTGCCGGGGACCTACACCGCCGACCTGCCGGGCCGCGCACCCACGCTCTCGGCGGTGCCGACGCAGCTCGTGGTGCCGGCCTACGCGGTCTGGGGGCAGGCGTTCGGCGCCTTCGGCAACACGGCCTCGAACGGCAACGCCGCCGGGCTGTCGCGCCAGACCAGCGGCTTCGTGCTCGGGGCCGAGACCGCGCTGTCGGGCCTGACGGGGGCCGGGGCGGACCTGTCGGCGTGGCGGGTCGGCGTGGCCGGCGGCTACAGCTTCACCGGGTTCGACGTCACCGGCCGGCTGTCCTCGGGCACGGTGGAGAGCGCCTACGGGGCGGTCTACGCCCGCGGCCCGGTCGGGCCGCTCCAGGTCCGGCTCGGTGCGGCCTATGCCGGCAACGAGCTGGCGGCACGACGGACGGCCGCGTTCCCCGGCT
The DNA here is from genome assembly GCF_022829325.1 of Methylobacterium sp. J-092. Classification (NCBI taxonomy): domain Bacteria; kingdom Pseudomonadati; phylum Pseudomonadota; class Alphaproteobacteria; order Hyphomicrobiales; family Methylobacteriaceae; genus Methylobacterium; species Methylobacterium sp. J-092. The sequence continues at coordinate 11,715 of NZ_JAKSXU010000217.1, forward strand.
TCTCGCAGAGCCTGTCGGGCAAGGCCGGCGGCGAGACAGTGCAGGGCTTCGGCGAGGTCGGCTACCGCATCGGCACGGCGACCGGCTACGTCGAGCCGTTCGCAGGCGGGGCGGCGATCCACATCCGCCGCGACGGCCTGACCGAGCAGGGCGGGATCGCGGCGCTGACGGTGGCCGGCCGCGGCTACGACATCCAGACCGCCACCGCCGGCATCCAGGGCCAGCTCGTGCTCGGCGATGCGTTCGGGGACAACCGTCCGCTCGTCGCCCGCGGCCTGATCGGCTACCGCCGGGCCTTCGGTGACGTGGTGCCGGCGGCGCT
>NZ_JAKSXU010000221.1:0-715 GCF_022829325.1 Methylobacterium sp. J-092
CGGCGTGCTCGACGGGCGTGAGCTCTCCGCGGTGATCGGGCATGAACTTGCGCATTTCTCAGGCGAGGACTCCGCTTACAGCCGGCGCTTCACCCCGATCTACGCCGGCCTGCAACGAGCGCTGGCTGCGCTCGGCGGTTGCGGGGTCGGCAACTTCCTCACTCGACCTGCATCGTATGTCGCCTACCGCAGCCTCGGTACGCTCGATGCGGCCGTGGCCCGCTGGAGCCGGGTGCGCGAGTTCGAAGCCGACCGGCGCGGTGCTCTCGTCTCAGGCACGGTACCCGCCGCATCGAACGTACCGAGGCTGCGGTGGCCGACATACGCTGCAGGTCGAGTGAGGATGTTGCCGACCCCGGAACCGCCGAGCGCAGCCAGCGCTCGTTGCAGACCGGCGTAGATCGGGGTGAAGCGCCGGCTGTAAGCGGTGTCCTCGCCTGCGAAATGCGCAAGTTCATGCCCGATCACCGCGGAGAGCTCACGCCCGTCGAGCACGCCGAGGTAAGGGGCAGGAAGGTAGAGGGTGCGACCAGTCAGGATCGTCCCGTCCAAGGCCAAGCGTACGGCGCCCTCCATGACGAAGAAGCCGCCGGTCAGGCCGACGATCACCGCGTCCGGCGGGAGAGCGTCCTGGCGCCCGGCGAGCTCGCGCACGAGGCGCCATAGGCCGGGGGCCTCCCGCTCATTCAAAGCCTGACCGTTCACATCGATGGGC
>NZ_JAKSXU010000054.1:0-6960 GCF_022829325.1 Methylobacterium sp. J-092
GACCGACCCGACCACTCCCGACGAAAGAGTTTCCACGATGGCGTTGTCCCCCGATACCACCCGTCCGGCCTACGACCGCGACCTACCGACCACCAGCCTCGCCACCCCGGCCGAGGACATGCGCACGATGGCGCTGCACTCGGTCTCCTGGGGCGCGGTCATCGCCGGCGCGGTGATCGCGCTCGTCGCCCAGGTCATCCTCAACATGGTCGGTCTCGGCATCGGCCTCTCGACCGTCGACCCGGCGGGCAACGGCACCCCGACCGCAGGCAGCCTGTCGTCCGGCGCCGGGATCTGGTTCGTGATCTCCGGCATCCTCGCCGCCACCGCCGGCGGCTGGCTCGCCGGGCGCCTCTCGGGCAAGCCCGCCAACACCACCACCGCCTACCACGGGCTGCTCGCCTGGGCGGTCTCGACGCTCTTCGTCGTCTACCTGCTGTCCTCGGCCGTCGGCGGCATCGTCAGCGGCGCGTCGAGCGCGGTGTCGAGCACGCTCGGCGGCGCCGGTAACCTGATCGGCGGCTCGGTGAAGACCGCCGCACAGGCTGCAGGCCCCTCTTTGCCCGGCATGGACAACCCGTTCTCGAACATCGAGGGCCAGATCCGTGGCACGACCGGCAACGATCCGGAGGCCCTGAAGAATGCCGCCGTCAGCGCCATGCGCGCCGCCGTGACCGGTGACGCCGCCCAGCAGAAGGACGCGCAGGAGAAGGCCGCCCAGGCACTGGCCAAGGCGCAGGGCATCCCGGTCGAGCAGGCCCGGACCCAGGTCCAGCAATACACCCAGCAGTTCAACGACACGGTCGCGAAGACCAAGGAGCAGGCCAAGCAGGCGGCCGACGCTGCGGCGCGAGCCGGCTCACAGGGGGCGCTCTACGGCGCCCTAGCGTTGGTTCTCGGTGCGCTGTCGGCCTTCTTTGCCGGGCGTGGTGCCGCCGTCGACCCGGTGCTCACCCGCACCGCCCCCGCCGTCACGACCCAGCGTCGGGTCTGACGGTGAGCGACCCCGCCGCCATCGAGCAGCGTCTCCCCGGGACGCAGGACAAGCAGGCGGCGGAGGTCGCCATCGGTGAGAGCGTGACGCTCCCGCTGATCGAGGAGACTGCCCGCATCGACAAGCGGGCGGTGGAGACCGGGCGGGTGCGGGTCTCGACCCGAACCGAGACCATCGACCAGGTCCTGCGCCAGACCCTGCGCAGCGACATGGTTGGGGTTACTCGGGTGCCGATCAACCGGACCCTGGCTGAGGGCGAGACGCCCCCGGTGGTCCGCGAAGAGAACGGGGTGACCATCATCCCGGTCCTCGAAGAGATCCTCGTCGTCGAGAAGCGCCTCGTCCTACGGGAGGAGGTGCATGTCCGCCAAACCACGGCGGGCGAGGACGTCGAGATGCCGGTGACGCTGCGCAGACAGCACGCCGTGATCGAACGCGTGTCCCCAGAGGGGCACGTCACGGCCCTGGCTTCAGCAGAAGAATCGGAGATCGAACCATGACCCAGACCATCACCGCCATGTACGACACCTACCCCGAGGCTACCGCCGCCAAGGCGAAGCTCGTCGCCCTCGGCATTCCCGAGGTCGGGGTACGGATCCTGTCCGGCAGCGAGACCGGTACCGCCGCCGCTACGACCCATGAAGAAGGCATGTGGGGCTCGCTGAAGGAGTTCTTCATGCCTGAGGAGGATCGCCACCTCCACGCCGAGGGCCTGCACCGGGGCGGGACCATGCTGACCGCGACCGTCGAGGAAGGATACGCGGAGCGGACCTACGACATCCTGGAGGAGCACGGCTCGATCGACATGGATGAGCGTGAGGCTTCCTGGCGCAAGGAGGGCTGGACCGGGCAGGCGACCGGCGCGCCGGCCATCGCTACCACCCCGACAGCCGCGACCGGCACCACCGGCCCTCATGCGACGGGAACGACCGAAGCCGTTGCGGCGGACGGGACCGCTCGGGGTACGGAGTACATCCCGGTGGTCGAGGAGCGGCTGAACGTCGGCAAGCGCATGGTCGACAGCGGCCGTGTCCGGGTCCGGTCCTACGCAGCCGAGAAGGCCGTGAGCGAGAACGTCACCCTGCGGGACGAGACCGTGCACGTCGACCGGCGCGTGGTCGATCGGGCAGTGACCCCGGGCGACATGGCGTTGTTCGAGGACAAGGTGATCGAAGCCACCGAGATGCGGGAGGAGGCGGTGGTTTCGAAAGAAGCCCGTGTCGTCGGCGAGGTCGGTATCCGCAAGGATGCGGCTCAGCGCGTCGAAACCATCACCGACAAGGTACGCCACACCGAGGTCGAGGTCACCGACGAGCGCGGCAACGTCGAGCGTACAGGCAATGCCGGCACCACCGGGACCGTCCCGCACAAGCCGGTCTGAGCCTCATCACGGGGGCGGCCGCCGGCCGTCCCCGTCCCGCGTCGACGCATGCACTCGTCATCGGACGCAATCGCCATGATCCCGTTCCGCATCCTTGGCCTGGCAGCCCTCGCGGCCCTGCCGACCGTGACCGCTCACGCCCGCGATCTCGGCGTCTCCGAGGAGGCGCTACGGTCGGCCTGCACCGGTGATTACCTCAGGCTTTGCGCCGGCATCGATCCGAACGGAGACCACGTCGAGGCCTGCTTCCGAGCCAAGATGGCGAGGGTCTCCGAAGGCTGCCGCGGTGCCATCGCCGGATACCGCGTCCTGGAAACCACCAACGAACGGCGCGCGCAGTCGCGGTGAGCGCCCAACCCACCACGAGGAGACGATGATGAGCAACGGCTTTCCTTCGATGACCGCCCTGCTCGGGCTGCTCGCCGTGGCGGGCTACCAGAATAAGGACAAGATCGCCGAGATGCTGAAGGGCGCCTCCGACGCCAACCCCTCCGGCGCTACGTCCGGCCAATCGGGCCTCGGCGGCATACTGGGTAACCTCGGCGGCGCCGGCGCCGGTGGACTGGTCGGCGGGGGCCTCGGCCAGCTTATCGAGCATTTCCGTGGCAACGGTCACGGCGAGGCTGCGGATTCATGGATCCGACAGGGCCGGAACACCGAGATCCCGGCCGAGCATATGCATTCCGCCCTCGGCCCCGACCTGCTCGCGACCCTGACGAAGCAGACCGGCCTTTCGAGCGACGAACTCCTTTCCAGGCTCTCTCGGGAGCTTCCCTCGGCGGTGGATCGCTACACCCCCGATGGCAGGCTGCCCGCCCATTGAGGTGTTGCACCTAAGGACATCCCGCATGCCGGGCGGGATCCCTCCCGTCCGGACGCGCCGGTCGACATGACCGCAACGAGCACCGTGACGGTGCCACCCGAGGAACCCACCATGGCCAAGACCGCGCACGCTGAGGCTGCCAAGCACCACGAGGCCGCTGCCAAGTCGCACAAGACCGCCGCCGAGCACCACGAGAAGGGCGACGAGACCGCCGCCGCCAAGCACTCGAAGGAGGCCCACGGCCACTCCGAGAAGGCACACGAGAGCTCGACCAAGGCCCACGGCAAGAGCGCCGGGAAGTAACCGGCCCCATCCGACCGATCTCCGGACGCGCATCCCGCGCGTCCGGCCCCGACCTAGGATAAGAACCATGGACGAGAACCGCATCACCGGCGCCGCGAAGGAATTCGGCGGCAAGGTCCAGGGTGCCGTCGGCGACGTCACCGGCGACCACGAGACAAAGGCCAAGGGCGCCGCCAACGAGGCCAAGGGCAACGTCGAGAACCTGTACGGGCAGGCTAAGGACGCCGTGCGCGACGTGGCCGACCAGGCCTCCGACCTCGCGCAGGGCGCCCTGAAGCAGGGCCGTGACGCCCTCCCCGACGCCGAGCGCGCCTATCGCCAGGGCGCCGACACGGTGACGAGCTACGCCAAGGAGTCCCCCCTGATGATGGCGGCGATGGCCGGCGCGCTCGGCTACCTCCTCGCGATGGTCGTGCACGGCCGCCGCTAGGCCCGGCGCCCAGTTGAAACGTCCCGCAGGTTAGGAGAAGCATCATGACCGATCCCATCCGACCTGCGGGTCCGCCCCTCGGCGCCAACAGCCCGATGCAGGCGGCCAAGTCGCCGGCCGGCTTGGCCGATGCCGTGCGCGACCAGGCCAGCGGCTATGCCGACCGGCGCAAGACCGAGGCGGCCGGCTTTCTGTCAGAGCTCGCCCGCGCGCTGCGTTCGGGCGGCGGCGAGCTCGACGCCCAGGCTCAGGTGAGACCGTTCGTCTACACGGTCGCCGATAACCTCGATGCGTTCTCGGACCGGGTCGCTCGCCGCGGCTGGCGTGAGCTCTATCGCGATGCCGAGATGGTCGCGCGCGCCAATCCGCTGGCGACGACCCTGGTGGTGGGGGCGCTGGGATACGGCGCCTTCCATGTCCTGCGGTCCGGCAAAAGCGATGCCCGCAAGTCCCGGGTGGCCAAGCCCAAGCAGGCGTGGGGCGGGTATCCGTGAGCGCCGTCCCCCCACCCCAACCGCCCGGCGGGCTGCAGGGCCTCCTGGCAGAGGCGCTCCGGGCTGCCGGCGACGTCGTCCGGGGCGAGATCGCCCTGTTCCGCCAGGAGATGACCAACAACCTGCGAAGCCTGATCGTCGGTTTGGCGGCGATGACCGGCGCTCCCGCGTTCGCTCTCGTCGGCTTCCTGATCTTGGTCGACGCCCTAGTGACGTGGCTCGCCACCGTCGTTGGCTCGGAGGCGCTCGCCACCCTGATCGCCGGCGTCGTCTTCCTCGTCATCGGCATCGTCCTGGCGCTGGCAGCCGAGAGACGGTTTTCGCTCAACGGGCTTATGCCGACCCGGACGGGCCGCCAGCTTCGACAAGACGCTACCGTCATCAAGGAGCACGTGGACGCATGACGAGCGAGGCCGACGCACTGGAGCGCGAGATCGAGGCGAGCCGCGGCCGGCTGGACCGGACATTGGACAATCTCACGCAGCGCCTGACCCCGACCGGCGTCGTCGAGGACATGCTCGGGGCCGTCCGTCGTGACGCGACCGGTGCCGGCTTCTACGACGGCGCCCTGGTAGCCGTTCGACGCAACCCGGTGCCGGTGCTCATGATGTGTCTCGGTGCGGTGATGCTGCTCAAGGGCATCCGCCCTCGTAAAGCCGCCACGTACCGGGCCTTGCGTGATCCGGACCAGTTCACCACCCCCGCCATCGCCCCGAACCCGCCGACAACCGTCACGAAGAACTCCGGCTGATGAGCCCGTATGTCGCCGGGGTTCGCCAGCATCGAGCCGACCGAGTTCTAGCGCCACATCCGGAGGGACCCGTCGATGACCACCATGCGGACGCTAATCCATTCCGGAAGCAACGACGATCGCTGGTTCCTCTGCCACGGCGACGACCCGGCAGACGTGTTCGTCTTCCACGAGCCGAATGAGCCATCTGGCGACTCGCCGTCCTGCGTCGAGCTTGCCGCCTTCCTAGCATCCGGCTGCGGATCGCCGGAGCATCATGCGCTGATGACGATGATCGGGGCGCTGGTCCAGGCCGGGCATGCCGGCTCGGCCCCACCCGTCAGCGGTTCCGAGGCCACCGCCGCCGGTGCCGAACCGACCCCGGGCGAGGCCGCCTTCTTGATCTGACCCTTAGCCCCCCAAGCTCACGAGACCGCCATGGCCATCGACTACCGTTCGGAAATGCAACGACCCCACCGAGTAGTTGGAGAGGGCCGGGGTCAAGGTCATGCCGGTAGGGGCGGTCAGTCCCGCGGCGGGTGACGGCGGTCCCGACGATGCACCCGCCGCGGCGCCCGCCCCATCGGGCGACGGTGCATGAACGCCGAACGTCGCGAAGGTCCGGCCGCCCATCGCGTTCACGATTGAGCGATTGCCCCAAGCCCGCTGTCTTTCTGTGAGATGCGCTAGGGACATTCATCGGAACTCTCATGGTCCATACCGGCTACGACGCCGCCCTCGTGGCGCTATCCATCGCCATCGCCTTTTTCGCCTCGTACACGGCGCTCGACCTCGGTGCCCGCGTACGCGGGGCCTCGACCGGCCTGCGCTGGGCCTGGGTCGCCGCGGCCTCCGTGGCGATGGGAGGCGGGATCTGGGCGATGCACTTCGTCGGCATGCTCGCCTTCGAGATGGGCATGCCCGCCGCCTACGACCTCGGCATGACGGTCGCCTCACTGCTGATCGCCATCGTCGCCACTGGCGGGGCCTTCGCCTGGGTTAGCCGCAAGCGGGCCGGCCCTCGCGATGTCCTCGTCGGCGGCCCGCTGATGGGCGTCGGGGTCGCCGGGATGCACTATGCCGGGATGGCCGCGATGCGGGTGCCGGGCAACCTGGCATACAGCGTGCCCGTCGTCGCCGCCTCCGTCGCCATCGCGGTCGTCGCGGCGACCGCCGCGCTGTGGCTGACCTTCCGGCAGAACGACGTCTGGCAGAAGCTAGTCGCCGCGGGCGCGATGGGTCTCGCCGTCGTCGGGATGCACTACACTGGCATGGCCGCGGCGACCGTCACGGCGGAGGTTGCCGGGGCGCATGCCGCGCACGTCGGCGGCGTCGGCCTGGGCCAGCAGCACCTCGCCCTGTACGTTGCGGGCGCGACCTTTCTGATCCTGTTCATGGCCATTGTCGCCTCCTCGTTCGACCAGCAGCGGGTGCAACGGCACCTCCATGCCAGTGAGGAACGTTTCCGGGCCGCCGCCGAGGCGGTCGGCGACATCATCTGGACCGCCGACGCGCGGGGCGCCATGACGGGCTCCCAACCGTACTGGCAGGCCTACACCGGTCAGTCCGAGGCCGGGTGCAAGGGGACGGGCTGGGCGGAGGCCGTACACCCAGACGACGTCGAGCCCACCAAGGCGGCATGGCGCGAGGCCGTAGCGGCGAACAGGGGCTACGAGCTCAAGCACCGCGTTCGGAACCGGGATGGCGAGTACCGCCTGTTCGCGGTCAAGGGACAGCCGGTGCGCAATCCGGACGGAACGATCCGCGAGTGGGTCGGCGTACACGCCGCCATCACCGAGCGAGAG
>NZ_JAKSXU010000011.1:0-1710 GCF_022829325.1 Methylobacterium sp. J-092
CAGACGTTCGATCAGCGACCGGCGGTTGGCTAAGCCTGTCAGCGGATCGTGATAGGCGAGCAGACTGATTTCGCGCTGCGCCTGTTTTGCTTGCGTGATGTCGTCGAAGGTGAGCACCGCACCATCCTCGATGGGCTGGCAAGCGATGGACAGGATCCGGCCATCCTCGAAGCTGTGCTCGACGCGAGTCTCGTCGTCCCTGGCCATCCAGGCTCGGTGGTTTGCCAGCACCCTGGCGACGCGGTCTGCCTCCCAACCATTCGCCCGACCCACACCCTTGAGAAAGGCTGCCAAGCTCATTCCACTGGCCATGTCGCTTGGCGCGAGCTTGAGCATCGCGCAGAGGCGCTCATTGTAGAGTTCCACGATCTCGGAAGCAGATACCTTAAGGATCCCGTTCGACATCTTTTGCAGTGCCGTTGCGAGAACACGAGCGTGTGCAGTTTCTTGGGTGTCAAAGCGCTTAGCTGCAGTTAGAGCGAGAAGTGTCCCGAACAGAAGGATGGCGGCGCCTGTCGCGGCAAGAACACTGAGTGCGACCTGTACGCCGGGAAGGAGCTGATCGACGCGCTCCCCGGTCAAGATCGTGCCCGCGATCGAGACGAAATGCGTCCCACAAACCGCGACGACGATCAGCGACGTGGTCACCAGCCGTGATCCAGTTCGCCCCGGACGCACGAGCGCGAGCGCCATGCAGGCAGCGCCGATCAAGCAGGCGAGGACGTTGAAGCCAAGCGACTGAACCTGGCCGCAGTTTTCCAGCGCAGCCATCCCGCTGATGTGCATAACGCCAATCCCCAGGCCTGACGCAGCTCCGGCAACAAGGCGCATCCATCCCCGTGGGCATATGATCGAAAGGGCGAATGGTAGGCCTACCGCGCCGATTGCTGCAGCGGCGGAGACCATCGTCGTGTTAAAGTTGTAACTCAGGACGAGATCGGTCCGGTACCCTAGCATCGCCACAAAATGAGTCGTCCAGACACTAGTGCCCGCAACGACGGCCGTTCCAAGCAACCACCATCGCCGGGTGGTTGTGCTACCAACCTCTGCATAGTGGATGAGAGATACCAACAGCCACGCACTGAAGGTGCAAATAGTCGCTGCGGCGACAATAAAGCTGAGGGATTGGCTATCAACTAAGGATATGAGCAGAGATTGCATGCAATAATATTGCGTGCAAAGGGTTTCCTGCGTATTGAAACTTATAGTAAATAAAATCTTTTCGCGCAGCTCCGCGATCACAAAAGCGTCTAAACCCCGCCTCGCCTTGTTCCTACTGTTCGGTCCAGAATTCGTAGCCGGGTGATTAACCGCACCGAAGGTCCCGATCCGCCCCTCCCCGTCTGGCTCGGTCACACCCCGAGCTGGACGGGTGGCGACGTCCTGCCCTGCCGGTGAAACGAACCAACGTTTCGCCAACGATACGTTGGAACCGGGGGCGAACGTTCTACATCTGTCCTCTCCGATTTCGTCTGCTTTCCCTGCTATTTGAAGGAAGTCGTTGCGCTCATAACGGTCTGGTTGCAGGTTCGAGTCCTGCCGGGCCCACCACCATGTCCTCCCCCGTAGCCCCCCCCCCCCGCGCCTCCCCGCTTCGCAGGTTGCAGGGACCGTCATGGGGCCGGATCCGCGCGGTCACACCCCGCCGGGGCCGGCGGGGCTGCCGGCGACGCGGGATCGGGGCTCGGGTTTGCCCAGGCTCGTACTTCG
>NZ_JAKSXU010000017.1:0-416 GCF_022829325.1 Methylobacterium sp. J-092
CGCCGAGCGCGCGATGGCGGCCCCCGTCGGCGACCCGGCTCCGGAGGGCTGGCGTGTCGGCGAGGGCATGGCGATGGCGATAATCGACACGATCCCCCCGCTCGGGCATTTTTCGGACGCGCGGATCGCGCTGCGCGCGTACGACGGACGCGACCGGGCCCACCTTTTCCCTCCCCCCTCGGCGGGGGAGGGTACCCTTGCCAACAGGGGGGAAGAGGGGAGCGCCTCTTTCGGGTCTGTCGCCCCCCTGCCCCGACCCTCGCTTACCATAGGCACACCACTCCTCGCCCGCTGGTGCGCAGGGGACCCTCGCCCGGAGAGGGGGGAGGGAAAAGGTGGGCCCGATCGCGTCCGTCGCCCGCGCGCAGCGCGATCCGCGCGTCCGAAAAATGCCCGCGCGGGGGGATCGTGTCGAT
>NZ_JAKSXU010000023.1:0-469 GCF_022829325.1 Methylobacterium sp. J-092
GCACGCCGGAGCGAGCCGTGGCTGAACCAGCTCCGGGGAAGCTAGGCGTGGATGCGCGCGACAACGTCGAGGCGTTGCTCGTGCTGCAGCCGATCGCTGTCGACACAGGCAGCCCGGATCAGGAGGGACGGCTGGTACTGGCCAACGGCATGCTGATCGCCGTGCTGGTGCGTCTCGATACCCCCGAACACGAGGTGGGCACGGGCTGGTTCGTGGAGGCGGCCTTCGGACGGCTTTTCGGGATCTCGGCGCCGATCTTCGCCACGCTGGAGGAGGCAACGCGATGGCTGCGACAGCACCGAAAAGCATGACTGACGTAGCCCCGTTGCAGGCCCCCTTCCGCTCGGATGCCGCGATACCGTTCCCAGCAAGGCAACAAGCGTCCTCGAATCCGCTGATCCTCAAGCTCGAACACGCCTGCGTTCTCGATGAGACCGATAGAGCCGCGCTGTGGGCCCTCTCGACCACA
>NZ_JAKSXU010000026.1:0-6480 GCF_022829325.1 Methylobacterium sp. J-092
GCTTCGGCTGGATCGCCCGCTGCCGCAGGTTGGCTCGCGACCACGAGGCTACCCCGTCCTCTGCGCTCGCCTTCTTCGTCCTCGCCGCAGCCATGATCCTCGTCAGACGGATCGCCCGAGCTTTATGAAACAGGGTCTAAGGCAGTATCACAGGCTTTGGTCATGGTTGCCAGTGCCTGAGAGTAGTGAGCAATATCGCCCTTATGCGCGAAGTACGTTTTCGTAAGACAGCAGTCGTTTAGCTATCCTCATGGCAGAAGATGAACAACTCGTCCGTGTGGTCACCGCCGACACGCTGGTGGATATCGGTTATCAGACCACTACCAAGTTGAACAGAAGATCAACGGTCCGATTGTGGCGCACGTTTCGAGGAGGCGCCAAATGCGAAGGCAACCTGGACCGACTACCTTCGCCTCGGACATGCACTGGTCAGCTATCCGCATAGCTAGGGCCACCTCGGGATCTCCACCTTGCACCAGGATACAGGCCCCAAGCTCGCCGTAGCTGGGACATGCGCTTGAGCAAGCCCATCCGACTTGGCTCGATGGAACGTCGCGACCCTTCGGCGGGCCTCCTCGACGTCGATTGCGCATAGGACCGCTGCGAAGTCGTCGCCTCCGATGCGGCTGAGGCAATACTTAAGCCGTACCGTCGGTTGCTCTCGCCGCGACGATTGCGAAACGTCCGCGTGGAGTTCCCGACGAAAAACGCCCCCGATCGTCAGGTCAAATGCGATCGCGTACCCATCGCGTGGGACATGAAGAAGCGCAGCATCTCCCGGCTCGCATCGGGACCCTTGGGATCGGTGCGGGACCCGGATGGGTGGCCGCCAGCCCAGGCATGGCCGGCACCGTGCAGAAGCCATTGCTCCGATGACCAGGCTCCATAAATCTCCGCCAGGACGGTCCGCGTGAATGCCCTCCCGGCTGCGGAACGCCCCTCGGTGGTGGTGCCGGTCAGTTCCGTCCCCGGTCGCGATTGCGCAATGGCCTGATCCCCGTTGATCGATGCGACGGTCGTGTCGCGGTCCCCATGGAACACGATGGTCGGAACCGGATGCGCTGTCCGCAACGGTTGACGCACGGCGCCCCGGCGCATCGTCGAGAGGGCTGCCGCCATCGACCCGGCGGCCCCGCTGGCGAGTCCAGAATGGATGCCGACGGCGGCATAGATGTCCGGGTAGGTTTGGCCCATTACTGCGGCCGCTGCCCCGCCCGAGGACAGGCCCGCGACGTAGACCCTTGCCGGGTCCACGTCGAAATCCTCCATGATCCGTTGGGTCAGCCCGGCGAGAATGGACGGCTCGCCCCTCCCGCGGTGCTGGTCGCTGTCCCTGAACCAGTTCCAGCTCTTGATCATGTTGGCCGACCGGGGCTGATCGGGATAGGCCACGATGAAACCCTGCTCCTCGGCCAGCCGGTCCATCCGGGTTCCGATGGCGAAGTCGCGCGCGGTCTGCGAGCAGCCGTGGAGCATCACGACGAGCGGACGGGGACCGTGTCCGGAACCCGACGGCACAAACAGGTCGTAGGCGCGGCTACCGGCATTGTTGCCGTACCGACGTGCCAAGGCGCCGGGCCGGTCGATGGACCGCTCCACCGAATCCATCGACGCGGGTCCGGGACGCTTTGTCATCGAGATGCTTTCGAAGATGGCCCTGTATGGAGCGGATCGCGAGCTACGGCAGGGCGCCGATCATGCCCTTTGCCTCGGTCATCGTATTCTCGCATGCGCGCTTGTCGCCGCCTCGGTCCTCGGCGGACGCCCGGACGATGAGGGTCCGCGCGGCGGCAATGTGGTCGGCGGTTGAGACCATCTCCGGATCGCTCGGTGAGCCGCGGCGGATATCGGTCAGACCTCGTGCCGAGCCTGTTCGAAGTTCGTGCCCCGATTTCAGACCCGCGACCTGAACCGCCCCGGCGCTGTCGAGGCGACGCTCGATGGTGCCGATCTGTTCGGCGCAGGACGATGCGAGGGCGGGAAGCGGAAGGGTCGCGAGAACGGCGGCGGCGGCGAAGCGCATCATGGTGTCTCTCCGGGGGATGGCAGCACCCCCGGACCCACTCGGCGAGCGAACGATCGGGATGCCGTCCCTCACGCAGCGATGCGAGGGTAGCGTCTATCCAACACGAGCCAGCGACGAATGTTGCACTGCAACACGAAACGCAGGGCAGACCCGTGTCGGTCGCCGCCGTCATCGAAATTTGTCGATGCGGTCAATCGGTGATGGTCCGGCCGGGACACGGTTCCCACCAGCCCTTGGGGGATGGGGCTGCCACCGTCCCGAAAGGCGACCGGGCGTTCCCAGGCGCAGGAATTCTTATTGGTGCTCGCGGGATCAAGCGACCCAGGGGTTAGTTGTCATCATGCTTAGCGCTCGGCGGGGGACGGTTTTCCGCGGTTTTCGGGCGCAATATTTTTTCAGCAGGATCGATCAAATGAAGGCACTTACTTGGCAGAGCCGAGGCAAGATCTCGTGCGAGACTGTGCCGGACCCGAAGATCGAGCACGGTCGTGACGTCATCATCAAGGTGACCGCCTGCGCGATCTGCGGCTCGGACCTTCACCTCATGGGCGGCTTCATGCCCACGATGGAGTGCGGCGACGTCCTCGGGCACGAGACCATGGGTGAAGTCATCGAGGTCGGTCGGGACAACGCCAAGCTGAAGGTCGGCGACCGTATCGTGGTGCCCTTCACGGTCTGCTGCGGCGAGTGTCGCCAGTGCAAGTGGGGCAACTGGAGCTGCTGCGAGCGCACCAATCCAAATGGAGCGATGCAGGCCAAGGTGTTCGGCTATCCGCTCGCCGGACTGTTCGGCTTCTCGCACCTTACCGGTGGCATACCCGGCGGCCAGGCTGAGTACCTGCGGGTGCCCTACGCCGATGTCGGCCCCATCGTCGTACCCGAGGGCCTGACCGACGAGCAGGTGCTGTTCCTCAGCGACATCTTCCCGACCGCCTATCAGGCCGCCGAGCATTGCGACATCGGTCCCGAGGACACGGTGGCGATCTGGGGCTGCGGCCCAGTCGGCGTGCTCGCGGTGAAGTGCTGCCTGATGCTGGGCGCCAAGCGCGTCATCTCTATCGACAGCGTCCCGGAGCGCCTCGCCCTGGCGCGGGAAGCCGGTGCCGAGACCATCGATCTATCCACGGAGAACATCCAGGACACGCTGATGGAGATGACCCACGGCCTCGGTCCGGATGCGGTCATCGAGGCGGTTGGCATGGAGTCCCACGGGGCGGACACCACGCTGCAGAAGGTGTCGTCCGCCATTATGGAGCACACCGTCAGCCTGGAGCGTCCGTTCGCGCTCAACCAGGCGATCCTGGCCTGCCGCCCCGGTGGCAACGTCTCGATGCCCGGCGTCTTCGCGGGCCCGGTCGGTCCCGTCGCCCTCGGCATCCTGATGAACAAAGGCCTGACACTGAAGACCGGCCAGACCCACATGGTCCGCTATATGAAGCCGCTGATGGAGCGCATCCAAAACGGCGACATCGACCCGTCCTTCATCATCAGCCATCGCTCCACAAACCTGGAGGACGGCCCGGCGCTGTACGACATGTTCCGGGACAAGAAGGATGCCTGCACCAAGGTGGTGTTCAAGCCTCACGGCTGAAGGACGACCACGGAGCTGGAGCACGTTCGTCTCCAGGGACGAGGCACGGCCGGCTCCTGATGGGTCGCCGCCGCCCAACACAGACAAGAAAGCGATCCATGCCTACCGCAGTGATCTTCGACGTCGATGGCACCCTCATCGACTCGGTCCCCCAGCACGCCCGTGCCTGGCAGGATGCCTTCAGGGACTTCGGTCACGACATCCCGTTCGAAGACCTCAGGAGGCAGATCGGCAAGGGCGGGGACCTCCTGATGCCGGTGTTCCTGTCGGAGGCGGAAATCGCCGAGAAGGGCGATGCCCTGGAGGAGCACCGCTCGGGGATCCTGAAGGAGCTCTACCTCCCGACCATCAAGGGCCTGCCGCAGGTCCGGGCGCTCGTCGAGCGCCTGCTGGCCGACGGCAAGCAGCTCGCACTCGCCTCCTCCGCCAAGGGCGACGAGCTCAAGACCTACAAGAAGATCGCCGAGATCGACGATCTCATTAGCATCGAGACGTCGTCCGATGACGCGGAGGAGAGCAAGCCGAACCCGGACATCTTCCAGGCGGCCCTGAAGCGCCTCGACGGCGTCGCGGCACAGGATGCCGTTGTCGTCGGTGATACGCCCTACGATGCCGAAGCCGCTGCCAAGGCTGGCATTCGGACGATTGGGCTGCTTACGGGGGGGTGGACGGCCGAAGAACTCATGCAGGCCGGCTGCATCGCCACCTATCGGGATCCGGCTGAACTGCTCGCCCGATACGAGACCTCGCCACTCGCAGGGTCGCAGACCTGATCGTACGAGGACGGAGCACCTCCCATGGCAGCCACGAGCTCAACCCCGTCCGAGGGGCCGCACCTGCGCACCATCGCCATGCCGCGCGACACGAACGCTGCTGGTGCCATCTTCGGAGGCTGGACGGTTTCGCAGATGGATTTGGCCGGCGGAACCTTTGCTGCCCAGCGAACTAAGGGCCGCGTGGCGACGGTCAGCATCGACGCAATGCGTTTTCTCAGTCCGATCTCGGTCGGCGATGAGGTGAGTTGCTACTGCGCCCTACAGGAAGACGGTGAGACATCGTTGGGGGTTCGGATCGAGGTCTGGATCCGGGACAGGACCGGAGGTGATCCGCAGAAGGTCACCGAAGGGGTGTTCACCTATGTTGCCTTGGATGATGAGGGGAAGCCGCGGCATCGGGCCTAGCTACGGTACGACGGGAACTGGAGGCGTTCGCCGTTCCCAGGGTGCAGGGCTGAAGTGTCTGGTCTTCGATGCATGGCTGCTTCCGGGAAGCGCCGATAGTGGTTCGAACGGCTGAGTTGGGTCGGAAGCTGAGCGTCTGCTTTTGGACCAGGGCCTAAGGTCCGCTCCCCACCCGTTGCGAACTTCGCGGGTAGGTACCAAGCGTCCGATTCGGATCACTAGGCAGCCGTCCTCTCCTCGTCCACGCCGCCCGCAGCCTTCAGGCAGGCCTCCACCGCTCCCCGCAGCGACGAGGCGTAGTCGTCGGCGCCGACCTCCTTGCCGGCGGCGGCGTCCCCCAGCACGCTCTCGCCCTCGGGCCACAGGCCGACGAGCACCCGAACGCCGGGGGCACGCCGCCTCAGCCGCTCCATGAAGTAGCGCAGGTGCGCCGGGTTGCCGGTGATGTCGAGGTAGGAGATGCACACCATCGCTACGCCCGTGACGTCGAGGTTGCGCACCCGGTCGCGCGAGACGTCGCCATGGGACACCACCCGCGCGCCGAGGCCGTGCTTGCGCAGCAACTGCGCCAGCATTGCCGAGGAGGCTTCGTCGAGGGGACCGCGCCCAGCGACGCACAGCACAGGCGTCTCGCCCCGCCACGCCTCGGGCAATCCTTCGCGGGTCGCCGCCTGGCCCGGCACCGCCTCAGTCTTGAAGTGGGTCCGCTCGGCCAGCGTCGGCGTCTCGTTCGGATTGACGGCCTTGCCGTCGCCCATGGGCTCGACGTCCTCATGGTCCTCGAAGTCCTCGACGAGGGAGCGGGAGGACGCCCGGATATTCTCCAGCTGCGCCGGCGTGACAACGCCACGGGCGTAGTCGTTGGCGGCGAGCTGGAGACCCTTCAACGCGACCTCGTCGTAGTACGACGACAGGGAGCGTTCCTTCAGCATGGCCTCACCGAGGTCGCGGGCCTCGTCCGGGTCGCCTGCGAGCATGCGCTGGTAGAAGTTCTCGACCGGGGTCAACGGCGGCCGGTCGCCGAGCAGGATGTCGAGGAACTCAAGGCTGTCGACGTGGCGGCCGAGCACGACGAGGCAGACGGTGAACGGTGTCGCCAGGATCAGGCCGATGGGCCCCCATAGGAAACCCCAGAACAGGGTCGAGACGATCACCGCAAACGGCGAGAGCCCGGTGGAGTGGCCGTAAAGCAGCGGTTCGATCACCTGCCCGAAGATCGGTTCGGCGATCAGGAACAGCGCCGCGGTGGCAATGACCATGCTCCAGCCCGGATCGACCGCGGCGGCCAGCGCCACCGGCAGGATGCCTGAGATGAAGGCGCCGATGTAGGGCACGAAGCGCATCAGCGCCGAGAACACCCCCCATAGGAGGGGGTTGGGCACGCCGATCAACCAAAGGCCGACACCGACGATGACGCCGAACGCGGCGTTCATCCCAAGCTGGGCGAGGAAGTAGGTGCCGAGGCGACCGGCGGCGTCGTCCATGGCCACGGTCGTGCGATGCAGGTCGCTTGATCCGAACAGGCGGATCATGCGGTTGCGCAGGTCCTCGCGCTGCAGGAGCAGGAACACCACGACGACCAGCACGATGCCGACCGTGGTCAGCGGCTCGAAGATCGGACCGAGCACCTTCTCGGCGAGTGCGAGGGGGGAGATCTCCGGGTCCTGGACGCGGACCAACTG
>NZ_JAKSXU010000027.1:0-1296 GCF_022829325.1 Methylobacterium sp. J-092
GCTGCCGTTGTTGAACATGTGGGCGACGATCGTGTCACGCTCATACGGCTCGGAGGCTACCGACCGCGCGGCCGGGGGGCATCACCCGAGGATCCGCGGCGCGACCAGCAAGCCGGCATAGAGGCACACCGGACAGGCGGCGATCCGGTCGCGCCCGCGCACGGTGATCAGGTCGCGAGCGCCCGGCCCGGCGCCGATGAAATGGACGGTCATGCGGTCACGCCTGCGGCCGGCCAGCCGCATGACATCACCCTCACGGGCGCGTTCGGCACGGGTGCGCACGACATCGCGGTGCAGTTCCTCGACGACGTCTACGGCGGCAGCGCGACGGCCGACCGCAACCTCTACGTCCATCAGGTCAGCCTCAACGGCCAGACCCTGGCGGGCGATGCCGCCGACAACCATGCCGGCTACAACAGCGGCGGCGTCGCCAACATGTTCTACAACGGCAGCGTCGAATGGCACATCTGAATATAAATAACATAGCCGAATGTACAGAAAGATGCATGATCGAATGCTGCTCGAGTTCTAGGTTATATTTGGGGTGTAATCTATTTCTGTGTGGTATTAATTTTCAGCTTTATATTATGGATTGACGATGGGGCCTAGCTTGTCAGCAGCTTCTGGAACCTCTCGCAACACTCCCGCTGCGCCGTCCTTCAAAGCAGGGAAAGGGCGCCATCCGACGCCCCATCCCCTCGTATCGGGCAGCCCGTAATCAGCATTCCGGATAAGCGTCCCTGGACTTCCCGAACATGATCCGGTGGCGCATCTCGCGGAAGGTGCCCTCGGCGTCGTTCTCCTGGGTGAGAAGAGAGACGACGACCGCCACGATGAAGGATACCGGCATGCTGATGATGGCCGGGTTCTTCACCGGGACGAACCACCACGCGCGCGAGACGTCAAACAAGGTCTTTCCGAGCACGTCCACTTGAACCGTGGGCGACAGCCAGATCATCAGGAGGGAAGAGAATGTCCCGACCAGGATGCTGGCGACAGCTGCAGGGGTCGTGAACCGCTTCCAAGTGATGGACAGAAGCGGCGCGGGGAAGTTCGCTGAGGCCGCGACGGCGAAGGCGAGCCCGGCCATAAACGCGACGTTCTGGCCCTCGAAGACGATGCCCAGGAACTGATCGGCCCCCGCGAGGTGGTCCCAGGGTGAAGTTAGTGCACGGTGGGCCGCTCCGCCACGAGTAGCTTGGCCGGCGGAGCTGGTCGGGCGAGCGCAGCCGGCCAAGCGGAGAAGGCTGGCACGAACACCTCCAGTGCCGGCGGCCGGTATTTCAGCGAGGCATG
>NZ_JAKSXU010000040.1:0-54401 GCF_022829325.1 Methylobacterium sp. J-092
CGGCGGCATCGCGGTCGCCGGCTCCGACAGGCTGATCTTTAAGGTGATGACGAACGGCACCAGGAAGAAGGCGCCAAGCCAGAGCCAGACCGGCAGGCGGAGAAGGGCTGCAAGAGCGCGCGCACGCGACGGTGCGATCATCGCATCGACCTCTTTCCTTTTCCGGCCACCGAGGCGCCGATATTCTCACATCCCGCGAGCGGAGCCGTCCGGCCATCCCTCCCCCCTCCGCGGGGAAGGGTGGGCCTCGCGTGAGCGAGGGTCGGGAGAGGGAGCGCCGGATCCGGCATCGTCGCTCCCCTCTCCCGACCCGCTTCGCGGCCCACCCTCCCCCGCAGAGGGGGGAGGGAACGGGTGGCGACGTCGACGCGCGAGGCATGACGATGATCGTGGGGATCGCTCGTCCTCTCATGCCGGCAGGATCGTCGCTGCATCGGGGGCGAAGCGGACCGCGACCGCTTCGCCCACGGCCGGCGCGCCCTCGCCCGGCGCGGTTGTCGCGCGCAGGCAGGTGCCGTCGGCGAGGCGGACGACGCGGCGGGTGCGGTCGCCGAGGAAGGTCTCCTCGATCAGCGTCCCGGGCACGCCCTCCCCGCTCAGGCTCAGGTCTTCGGGACGCACGGCGAGGACGATGTCGGCGCCGGCTGAAAGCGGCGCGTCCGGCGCGCGCGCAAGCAGCGGTCCTACCACGCTCTCGACGCCGCGATGCGGGCGGGGCTCCTCCGCCCCGAGGCGGCCGGGGATGAGGTTCACGTCGCCGAGCAGGCCTGCGACGAATCGCGTGGCCGGCCGGCGGTAGAGGTCGGCCGGGCGGCCCACCTGTACGAGCCGGCCGCGATCCATCACGCCGATGCGGTCGGCCAGGGTCATCGCCTCCGCGGGATCGTGGGTGACGACGACGAAGGTGGTGGCGAGGCGGCGCTGCAGCGCGCGCAGCTCCGCCTGCGTCTCCTCGCGCAGCGTGCGGTCGAGGGCCGCCATCGGCTCGTCGAGGAGCAGCACCCGCGGCTCGCGGGCGAGCGCCCGGGCCAACGCCACGCGCTGGCGCTGGCCGCCCGAGAGCGTCGCCGGCGCGCGGTCCGCGAAGCCCTCGAGGCGCACGAGGCGCAGCAGCGCGGCGACCCGCTCGGCCGTCGCCGCGCGGCCGGCGACGAGGCCATCGAGCCCGTAGGCGACGTTCCGGCCGACGCTCATGTGCGGGAACAGCGCGTAGGACTGGAACATCATGTTCACCGGCCGGCGATGGGCCGGCAGCGCGGCGAGGTCCCGGTCGCCGAGGCGGATCGCGCCCGAGCTCGGCGCCTCGAACCCGGCGATCAGGCGCAGCAGCGTGCTCTTCCCGCACCCCGAAGGCCCGAGCAGGCAGAAGAACTCGGACGCCGCCAGGTCGAGGGAGACGGCGTCGACGGCCGTTCCGGCCCCGAACCGCTTGGTCAGGTTCTCGAGTCGCAGCAGCGGCGCGGACAAGGGCTCAGCCGTCCTCGCGCAGGGCCTCGGCGACCCGGGCCTCCAGCAGGTCCGGCCGGCGGATCACCAGGGCGCCGCGGGTGCGGTCGACGAGGCCCTCCGCCGCCATCACCGTGAACTCGCGGGTCACCTGCTCGCGGCGGCAGCCGATGCGGGCGGCGAGCACGTGGTGGTAGGGCGGCGGCGTCACCACCCGCTCGTCGCCCCCGCCCGCCCGCGGCACCGAGAGCCGCAGCAGCTCGGCATAGAGGCGGTGGCGCAGGTCGAGCAGCGCGTGCTCCATCAGGCGGGTGTTGAGCTCGCGCACGCGCTTGGTCAGCAGGCGGAACAGCCGGTCGGCGATGGCTTCCGAGGCGAACACCATCTGCCGGAACACCGAGGCCGGGACGACGCAGAGCTCGCCGCGGGTCAGCGCCGTGACGTTGGCCGAGCGGCCGACGCCGTCCAGCGCCGACAGCTCCCCGAAGAACGCGCCGCCGCGCATCTCGCCCAGGATCACCTCCTTGCCGGACTGCGTGCGGTTGAGGATGCGCACCTCGCCGGTGGCGAGGAAGTAGACGTCGGTGGAGACGTCGTCGAAGTCGACCAGCACCTCGTTCTCGTCGAAGCGGCGCCAGTGGCAGCGCGTCTCGAAGGGGCCGAGCTCGATGCCCGGCTCCTTGAAGAACGGAATGGTGGAGAGCCGTGCCATCGAAAACCGGTCCCTTCGCGATGCGCCGGGACCGCCGCGCCGCGGACCGTCTGAAAGTCCGCGCGACCGGCCCGACCCGGAGCATCGCGTCGTCGAGCTTGTTGCCGGATCGTGACGACCGGGTCGTCACCGGTCAAGCCGACCGTCGGCGATGGAGGTGGATGGGGCCGCGCCGGACTACGCGAGACTGTGATTTCCCGCTCGCGCCGACGTCGCTTAAGTGAAGGACCGCATTCGGCCTGCGAGGGCGCCCGGGATCCGGAATGCCGCGCTTGTTGCCCCCCGATCGAAGGCCTCCGGCCTCACCGCCCGACCTTTTCGCGCCGGGACGCGCGGCGATTTCGATCCCCCTCGACGCGCGCCACGCCCCGGCCGGCCCCGGGTTCGGCGGTCGTCGGGCGACCCTCGGGGCCGCGTTCACGCTGGCGGGACGCGGGCTTCACACCGGGCGCCGCGCGACCGTGCGCGTCGGCCCGGCCCCGCCCGGGCACGGCATCGTCTTCCGCCGGCGGCTTCACGGCGGGCGAGCGGTCGACGTCCCGGCGCTGTGGACCCTGCGCGAGCGCCAGCCTTTGTGCACGGCGTTGCGCTCGCCGGAGGGGCCGCTGGTCCGCACCGTCGAGCACCTGCTCGCCGCGCTCTCGGCCGAGCGCATCGACGAGGCGCTCGTCGAGATCGATGCCGAGGAGCTTCCGATCTTCGACGGCAGCGCGGTGCCCTGGTGCCGCGCGATCCGCGCGGCGGGCCGGATCGAGAATGGCGAGCCGCGCCGCATGATCCGGGTGCTGCGAACCGTCGAGGTGGTGGACGGCCGGCGCACGCTGCGCATCGCGCCGCATGACGGGCTCCACGTCTCCGCCCACCTCGCGCTGGCGCATTTCGGCCCGCTCGACTGGACCGGCCCGGTCACGCCGGACGTGTTCCTCGCGGAGATCGCGCCGGCGCGCAGCTTCGGGCGCTACTGGCGCGCGATGCTCGGGCGCGCCTACGGCTTCGCGACGCGCAAGCCGTTCCTGCAGGGCTGCGGCGCGCGCTCGGCGGCGATGATCGTGCGCGGGGGGATCGTCGGCGGGATGCGGGTGCCCGACGAGCCGGTGCGCCACCGCGTCCTCGACCTCGTCGGCGACCTCGCGCTCGCCGGCCATCCGATCCTCGGGCGGCTGACGGCGGCCCATACCGGGCACGAGCTCAACCACGCGCTGGTCGCCAAGCTGATGTCCGACCCGACGGCTTGGGACCTGGTCTGAGGCGTCCCACGACTCAAGCGCATGGCACCGCACGCTTGCCACCGGGCGCCGGTCTCGCCAGAACGCCCCATGCTCCGCGTCAACGACCTCACCCTCCGCATCGGCGAGCGCCTGATCCTCGACGGCGCGAGCTTCTCGATCCCCGACCGCGCCCGCGTCGGCCTCGTCGGCCGCAACGGCGCCGGCAAGACCACCTTGTTCAAGGCGATCCTCGGCGAGTGGCCGGTGGATGCGAGCGCGGTCTCGATGCCCAAGGGCATGCGCATCGGCGCGGTGGCGCAGGAGGCGCCGGCCGGGCCCGAGACGCTCCATGCGGTCGTGCTCGCCGCCGACACCGAGCGCGCGAAGCTCATGGCCGAGGCGGAGGGCGCCGACGGGCTGCGCCGTGCCGAGATCGAGACGCGGCTCGTCGACATCGGCGCGCATTCGGCGCCGGCCCGCGCGGC
This sequence comes from Methylobacterium sp. J-092, assembly GCF_022829325.1. Taxonomy (NCBI): domain Bacteria; kingdom Pseudomonadati; phylum Pseudomonadota; class Alphaproteobacteria; order Hyphomicrobiales; family Methylobacteriaceae; genus Methylobacterium; species Methylobacterium sp. J-092. The sequence goes on from NZ_JAKSXU010000040.1 coordinate 3,852, forward strand.
GGCGATCCTGCACGGCCTCGGCTTCGACGCGGCGGCGCAGAACCGGCCGTGCTCGGACTTCTCCGGCGGCTGGCGCATGCGCGTGGCGCTCGCCGCGGTGCTGTTCTCCGAGCCCGACCTGCTGCTGCTGGACGAGCCGACCAACTACCTCGACATCGAGGGCACGATCTGGCTCTACGACTACCTCGAGCGCTATCCCCGCACCGCGATCATCATCTCCCACGACCGCGACCTGCTCGACGAGTCGGTCGACCACATCCTGCACCTCGACCGCGGCAAGCTGACGATCTACCGCGGCGGCTACACCTCCTTCGCCAAGCAGCTCTCCGAGAAGCGGATGCTCCAGGCCAAGGCCAAGGTGAAGCAGGATGCCGAGCGGGCGCATCTCCAGAGCTTCATCGACCGGTTCAAGGCCAAGGCGACGAAGGCGCGCCAAGCGCAGTCGCGCGTCAAGAAGCTCGCCAAGATGGTGCCGATCGCCGGGCTGATCGAGGACGACGTGCCGGTGATCCACCTGCCGAGCCCGGAGAAGCCGCTCTCGCCGCCGATCGTGGCGATGGAGCGGGTGGCGGCCGGCTACCCCGACCGCATCGTGCTCTCGGGCCTCAACCTCAGCCTCGCCCCCGACGACCGCGTCGCGCTGCTCGGCGCCAACGGCAACGGCAAGTCGACCTTCTGCAAGCTCATCGGCGGCCGGCTCGACGCGCTGTCCGGCGAGCTGCGCCGCTCCTCGAAGATGAAGGTCGCCTACTTCGCCCAGCATCAGCTCGACGAGCTGCGCCCGGCCGAGAACGCGGTGGCGCACCTGCGCACGCTGATGCCGGACGCTCCCGAGGCGCGGGTGCGCGCCGCCACCGCCCGGCTCGGGTTTCCCGCCAACAAGGCGGACACGCCGGTCTCGCAGCTCTCGGGCGGCGAGAAGGCCCGCCTGCTGATGGGGCTCGCCGCCTTCGAGGGGCCGCACCTGCTGATCCTCGACGAGCCGACCAACCACCTCGACATCGAGAGCCGGCAGGCGCTGGTCGAGGCGATCAACGACTACGAGGGCGCGGTCATCCTGGTCAGCCACGACCGCTTCCTGGTCGAGGCCTGCGCCGACCGGCTCTGGCTGGTCGCCGACGGCTCCGTGAAAACCTTCGACGGCGACATGGACGATTACCGGCGCCTCGTGCTGGCCGGTCCCGAGCGCGACGCCGCCCGCGACGAGGACGCCTCGGGCGGCAAGCAGGCCGAGGCGCGGCGCTCGGCGGTGGAGCGCCGCGCCGCGCTTGCCCCCTTGCGCAAGCGGCTCGAAGGCTTGGAGGCGCGCATGGACAAGCTCACTGCCGCCATCGCGAAGATCGACGCGGCGCTCGGCGACGGCACCGCCTTCCTGCAGAACGCGGCCAAGGCCGGCGAGATCGCGAAGATGCGCGCCGACGCGGTCGCGGCGCTCGGGGCCGCCGAGGAGGAATGGCTCTCGGTGAGCGGGGAGATCGAGGCGGCGGCCTGATCGGCCTTCAGCCCCTGTACAGGCGCGGCCCGCGACAGGATGTCGACGTTCCACGATACGAACCGTCGCCGTGCGGGAGAGCGTCGGCGATCGAGGATGGATGATGCCTGATACGGTCGTGCTCGATGCCATCGCGCCGACGACGCCGGCGGCCGGTGGGCCGGACACGGTCGTCGCCATTCCCGTGCGCAACGAGGCCGAGCGCATCGGCTTCTGCCTCGACGCCCTCGATGCGCAGCAGGGCCTGGCCCCGGGCCGCCTCGGCATCGTGCTCTTCCTCAACAACTGCACGGACGACACCGCCCGCATCGTCGCCGAGCTGGTGCCGCAGCTTTCCGTGCCGGTGCGGGTGATCGAAATGGAATATGCCGGCGCCCATGCCGGCTGGGCCCGGCGCAAAGCGATGGACGCGGCCGCCGGCTGGCTCGGCGGCGCCGGCACCATCCTGTCCACCGACGCCGACAGCCGCGTGCCGCCGGACTGGGTCTTCGCCAACCTGCGCGCGCTCGCGGCCGGCGCCGACGCGGTCGCGGGCCGGGTCGAGCTGATCCCCGAGGAGGCGGCCCTGCTGCCGCCCTCGCTCCCGGCCCGCGGACGCCTGGAAGACGCCTACAGCGCGCTCCTGACCGAGGCGGAGGCGCGGATCGACCCCGATCCGAACGACCCGTGGCCGTGCCACCGCACCACCATCGGCGCGACGCTCGCCGTCAGCCGCGACGCCTACGCCCGGGTCGGCGGCATGCCGGAGATCGCCCTCGGCGAGGACGGCGCCTTCGTCGCCCGCCTCCTCGCGCACGGGTTCCGGGTCCGCCACGACCCGGCGGTGATGGTGTTCATCTCCGCCCGCCTCACCGGCCGGGCGCCGGGCGGGGTTGCCGACACCATCCGCTCCCGCTGCGAGGATCCCGGCGCGCTCTGCGACGCGCGACTCGAACCGGTGCCGCGCGCGCTCCATCGCTACCTCTGGCGCCGCCGCCTGCGCCGGCTCCATGCCTCCGGCCGGCTCGGGACGAGCACGGCCTGGGCGCGCCGCCTCGGCATCCCCGCGGACGAGGCGGCGCGGATCGCCGCCCTCCCCCTTGTCGGCCAGGTCGTCGCGGAGGCCGAGCGCGCCAGCCCGAAGCTGAAGCACGCGCCGCTGAGCGTCCCGCGACTGCCCGGCCAGATCCGGCTCGCGAAGGCGGTGCTGCCGGTCGTGCGGGCGTTCGCATCGGTTCGGGACCGATGGGAGGGGCCAGTGGCTGTCGCGGCGTCGACATCGGCAGGGGCGGTCACGCGGGCCATGCCCTGAACCAGGTAAGGCGCCGGTCCCCTCTCCCGGTGGCCTCAGGCCCGCGCCGGCGCGGGCGCCGGCGACTTCGCCTTTCCGAGCCCCAGCACCAGGGCGCAGCCGATGGCGGAGAGGATCACCAGCGGCATCAGCCCCAGCGGGTAGCTTCCCGTCGCGTCCTTGATGATGCCGAGGAGGTAGGTGCCGAGGAACCCGCCGATGTTGCCGATGGCGTTGATCTGGGCGATGCCGGCCGCGGCCGCGCCCGCCGAGAGCCATTCGGTCGAGAGCGCCCAGAACGGGCCCTTCACGGTGTAGGTCGCGGTGATGGCGAGGCACAGGATCAGGATCGTCGGCCAGAGCTGGCTCGTCAGCAGGGACGCGGCGAGGCTGGCGGCCAGCAGCCCGAGCGGCAGCGCGGTGTGCCAGACGCGCTCGCGCCGCCTGTCCGAGGACCGCCCCCAGACGATCATCAGCACCGAGGCGATGCCGAAGGGGATCGCGTTCAGCAGACCGGTCTCGAGGTTGGTCAGGCCGAAGGACTTGATGATCTGCGGTTGCCACAGCGACAGGCACTGGCTCGCCCCGGAGGCGCCGGCGTAGATCAGCGAGGCGGCGAGCACGTAGCGGTTGGTCATCACCTGCCGCAGCGAGAGGTGGCCGGCGGGCCTCCCCGCCCCCTCCACCACCGAGGCCCGGTCGTCCGCCAGGCGCTCGGTGAGCCAGGCGCGCTGCTGCGGCGTCAACCAGCTCGCGCGGGCGGGGCCGTCCGGCAGCAGGACGAAGGCGAGGATGCCGAGCAGCACCGCCGGCACCGCCTCGATCAGGAACAGCCACTGCCAGCCGCGGAAGCCGAGCATCCCGTTGGTGCCGAGCAGCCAGGCCGAGAGCGGCGACCCGAGGAAGCTCGAGATCGGGATCGCGACCATGAAGATCGCCACGATCCGCCCGCGATAGGCGCGCGGGTACCAGTAGGTCAGGTAGAGGATCACGCCGGGGAAGAACCCGGCCTCGGCCGCCCCGAGCAGCAGGCGCACCGCGTAGAACGAGACCGGGCCCACGACGAAGGCCATCCCGGCCGAGACGAGCCCCCAGGTGATCATGATCCGCGCGAGCCAGATGCGGGCGCCGAAGCGCTCCATCGCGACGTTGCTCGGCACCTCGCACAGCACGTAGGACACGTAGAACAGGCCGCCGCCGAGGCCGAACTGCGCCGGCGACAGGCCGATGTCCTGGTTCATCTGCAGGGCGGCGAAGCCCGCGTTCACCCGGTCGACGAAGGCGACGAAGTAGGCCAGCATCAGGAACGGCAGGATGCGCCACGTCACCGTGCGCAGGGTGGCGCGCTCGATCGCGCCGATCTCCGCCTGAGCCATGGTCCGTCACTCCCTCGCGTCGCCGGCGCATCCGGCGTTCCAGGAACCCGGCACCCCTCGGCCGGGGACGATCGCGACACCGCCGCCCCCCTGTCAACGGCTGCCGGGTGCGGCGCCGAGGGCGCGATGCGACGGCGAGGCACCAGGCGGCGCCAGGCAACGTTCCGCCCGCTCATCCCGTTGTCGCGACGACCGATCCGTCCCGAGACGAGGCGCAAGGCGATGGCGACGAGCCCCAACGGCTTACCCCCTGCCCTTCCCGGGCGGCGGGAGGTGATCGACACGGCGGCCGGCCGGGTGAGCGTCTACGGCTCGGCCGAGGCCGAAGGGATGCCGCTGCTGCTGATCCACTCGATCAACGCCGCCGCCAACGCCTACGAGGTCCGCCCGCTCTACCTGCATGCGCAGGGGCGGCGCCCGGTCTACGCCCTCGATCTGCCGGGCTTCGGCTTCTCCGAACGTTCGCGCCGGCTCTACAACCCGCGGGTGATGGCGGACGCGATCCACGCCGTCGCCGACGCGATCGCGCGCCGGCACGGCGGCGTCCGCATCGACGCGATCGCGCTCTCGCTCTCGGCCTCCTACCTCGCCCGCGCCGTGGTCGAGCGGCCGGAGGCCTATCGTTCGATCGGCCTGATCAGCCCGACCGGGTTCGACCGGCGCCTCTCCGGGCGCGGGCCGGCGGGCGGCGACCGCGGCAGCCCGCGCGTCCGTGCGATCGTCGATTCGCGCCTCCTCGGGCCGGCGCTGTTCGCCCTCCTCGTCAGCCGCCCGAGCATGCGCTTCTTCCTGCAGAAGACCTTCGGCTCGAAGCGGATCGACGAGGGGCTGTTCGCCTACGACTACCGCTCGGCCCACCAGCCCGGGGCGCGGCACGCGCCCTACTGCTTCGTGGCCGGCCACCTGTTCCCGACCGACGCCACCACGCTCTACGAGGCGCTGACGCTCCCGGTGCTGATGCTCCACGGCAGCCGCGGCGACTTCGTCGACTTCCGCGACGCGCCGCGCTTCGCCGCCCGGCCGAACTGGACGATCCGGGCCCTGCCGACCGGGGCCTTCCCGCATTTCGAGGACCCGGCGACGGTGACGGGGCTCTTCGACGGGTTCTTCGCCGGCCTCGCCTGACCGCTCAGGCCGCGGCGACGCGATAGCGGAGCCAGACCACCCCGCCGGACAGGGTCTCGCAGGATCTCAGCTCGAGCCGGCGCTTGGCCCCGAGCGAGTCGGCCTCGGTGCCGTCGACGTCGAACACCGCGGGCGTGCCGCGAAGGCCGTCGACGGCCGGGGCGAGCAGCAGGCTGAGCTCGTCGATCACGCCGGCCCGCAGCATCGAGCCGTTGAGGCCGCCGCCGCTCTCGACCAGGAGGCGGGCGATGCCGAACAGGCGGCCGAGCTTCTCCACCGCCAGCGCGAAGTCGATCGTCTCGGTGCCGGCGAACAGGTAGGATTGCCCGCCCGCCCGCAGGCGTCTCAGATGCGCGTCGGGGACGGCCTCGGTCAGGACCACCACCACGTGATCGCCGGTGATCTCGTTCCGCGCGCCCCAGTCGAGGCGACCCTTCGCGTCGAGGGCCACCGCGTAGCCGGACGCGTCGCGCCGGGCGACGTGGTCCTCGCGCGGCACCGGGCCGTCATCGGCGGGCGGGGCGGCGAGCGGCGTGGCGCTGTCGGCGTAGCCCTGCATGGTGACGCGGCCGCACATCCAGGCATCGCCGTCGAGGCGCGCGTGCACCGTCTCGTAATGGCCGTCGGCGTCGATCCCCCAGCGGCGGGTCTTGATCCGCCCGTCGACGGAGCTGGTCATGTGGCAGATCACGTGCGGTCTGGCGGTCTCGGCCATCGTCGGGTCTCCTGCGGACGGGTCGCCGCCGGAACTAGCCCGCGACGGCCCTTCGCACAGGGGCCGCTCAGCTGACGCGCCAGCGTGATTCGAAGCCGATCAGGCGCGCCGCGCCCAACGCGGCGCTCTCGGCGCACTCGGCCGGGATCCGGCGCCACGCCGGAGGCCTGCGGAAATCGAAGCGGCGCATCGTCTCGCGCATCAGGAGCGCGATCTGCGCCTCGGTCTCCGGCGGGATCGGCCGCCCGGCCCACTCGTTCGGCGCCCGTGCCGGCGCCGCGGCGACGACGCGATCCCACGGCAGGCCCCAGGCGAGGTCGGCGAAGCGCGCGCAGGTGGCGGCGAAGCGGTCGGCGATCTCCTCGGCGAGGTCCGGAGCGTCGCCGCGGAACGGCTCCGGATCGAGACCGCGCGACCACGCCGCCTGGTCGAGGACGTGGCCGATCTGGCGCGGGTGGCCCTCCACCTGGCGGTGGACCCGGAGGTGCCGCAGGCGGCGCGAGGCCTCGACGGCGAGCGGCCCGGAACTGCGGTTGGTCACGGTCCGCAGGGCGTCGGCGTCCATCATCGGCGCGAGCCGCGCGGTCAGCCCGAGCGCGGCGACGAACCGCTCGACCAGCGTCGCGTCGGAGCGCGCGTCGCGCAGCGGCACGGCGATCACGGCGCCGTCCGTCGCCCGCGCCCAGGGCGCGATCAGCGCGCGATAGTCGAGCCGCCCGGAGCGGCGGTTCGCACGAGCGTATTCGCGGAAGCTGCGCGGCTCCTTCACCAGCTGCGCGCGGTGGGCGTAGGCGGAGTTCAGGAACTCGAACGGCGGCTTGACCGCCATCACGACCTCCATCGCGAAGCCCCGGCGGGCGAACGCCTCGGACAGCGTCCGGGGCACGCCGAAGCTCGGCCGCTGCACCGAGAAGTCCTCGTAGGACAGGATCACCGTGTCGGCGTCCGTCTCGGACAGGACGCGATCGAGGCGCGCGAGCATCGCGCGGCGCTCCGCCTTCGGCCGCCGCCCGTCGAGCGCCTCGCCCAATCCCTGGTGGTTGACGTCGGACCCGGGCTGGGCGCCTTCGGGTGCGAGGTCCGGGTAGAGCAGGCCGGCTTCCGCCAGCCGCGGCCGCAGGTTGGCCAGCACCTGCTGCAGCGATGTGGACCCCGTCCGGGGCATTCCGATATGGATGATCGCGCGACGCACCGTCGATCGCCTCCCTGTCCTGATCCCTGGCCGTCGCGGACCGTCCGCGCGGCCGTCCGTCCCCCCAAGATCCCCCTCGGTTCCGATGATCGACCTGACGCTCGAGGCCGCCCGCACCATCGTCGCCACCGCCCTGGAGACGGCGCGAACGCGCGGCCTGAAGCCGCTTGCGGTGGTTGTATATGACGATCGCGGTTCTCTAAAATGTGTCCAGGCGGAGGACGGCACCTCGCTTCGCCGCGCCGAGATCGCGATGGGCAAGGCCAACGGCGCGCTCGCGCTCGGCCTCGGCTCGCGGGCGATCCACGCCCGCGCCGAGGCGCAGCCCTACTTCGTCGCCGCGGTGAGCCACGTGGTCGGGCCGGCGGCCCTGGTGCCGGTCCCGGGCGGCGTGCTGGTCCGTGCGGCCGACGGGCGCCTTCTCGGCGCCGTCGGCATCTCCGGCGACACCTCGGACAACGACGAGATCTGCGCGGTCGCCGGCATCGAGGCCGCCGGGCTCGTGCACGAGACCGGCGCCTGAGCCGATGCGCCTGCCGCGCCGTGGCTGGCTGATCGGCGCCGGCGCCCTGCTGCTCGGGGGCTCGGCCGGGGCCGGAGCGGCCCCGGAGGCCACGTATCGGCGCGGCAACGACGCCGATCCCGAGACCCTCGATCCGCATCGCTCCTCGACGGTGGCCGAGGCGCACATCCTGCGCGACCTCTACGACGGCCTTCTCACCTACGACAATCGCGGCGCCATCGTCCCCGGCGCGGCGGAATCCTGGCGCATCTCGGACGATGCGCTGACCTACACCTTCACCCTGCGCGAAGGCGGGCGCTGGTCGAACGGCGATCCGGTCGAGGCCGAGGCCTTCGTCTATTCCCTGCGCCGCATCCTCGCGCCGGAGACGGCGGCGAAGTACGCCGAGGTGCTGTTTCCGATCCGCAACGCGGCCGCGATCAACCGCGGCGCGATGCCGGCGACGGCGCTCGGCGTCGCGGCGCCGGACCCGCGCACGCTGACGATCGCGCTGGAGGCGCCGACCCCCTACCTCCTCGAATTGCTGACCCACCAGACCGCGCTGCCGGTGCACCGCCCCTCGGTCGAGCGCTTCGGCGACGGCTTCACCCGGCCGGGCAACCTGGTCTCGAACGGCCCCTATGCCCTGGCGGATTCGGTGCCGAACGACCGCATCGTGCTCAGGCGCAACCCGCATTTCCACGCGGCGGCCGAGGTCGCGATCGCGCAGGTCGCCTTCGTGCCGACGCCGGACCTCTCGAGCGCGGTGCGCCGCTACGATGCGGGCGAGCTCGATTCGCTGGCCGACCTGCCGGGCGACCAGATGGCGTCGCTCCGCCGCCGCTTCGGCGACCAGGTGGTGCTGGGACCCTCGCTCGGGCTCTACGCCCTGGCGGTGAACACGCGCAAGCCGCCCTTCGACGACGTCCGCGTCCGACGCGCCCTCTCGCTGGCGCTCGACCGCGAATACCTCGCCGCGGCGTTGTGGGGCGGCACCATGAGCCCGGCCTACTCGCTGTGCCCGCCCGGCCTCGACAACTACCGGACGCCGCCGGAGACCGAGGGGCGCACCCGCCTCCCCATCGACAACGAGGACACGGCGAGGCGCCTGCTCACGGAAGCGGGCTTCGGGCCGGATCGGCCGCTGTGCGTCGAGTACCGCTTCAACACCAGCGACAACAACCGCAACACCGCCGTCGCCGTCGCCGAGATGTGGCGCGGCCTCGGGATCGAGACCCGGTTCGTCTACACCGACGCCAAGACCCACTTCGCCTACCTGCGCGACGGCGGCGACTTCGACGTCGCCCGCATGTCCTGGATCGCCGACTACTCGGACCCGCAGAACTTCCTGTTCCTGCTCACCACCGGCAACGACGGCATGAATCCCGGCCACTGGTCGAACGCCGCGTACGACGCCCTCCTGGCCGAGGCCGCCGCCGAGCGCGACCTCGCCGCCCGCGCCGACCTGCTGTCCCGCGCCGAGAGCCTCGCGATGCGCGACCTGCCTTGGATCCCGGTGATGCACACGCGCTCGAAGGCCCTGATCTCGCCGCGCCTGCACGGCTACGTGCCGAACCTGCGCAACGCCGCGCCGACGCGGTTTCTGCGGCTGGTGGGCTGAGCGCGTGTCCCCGGCGCTTGTCTCGCCGGGGCGGGGGACCGATACAGGGCGGGACCATCGGCAGCGGAGCATTCCATGGACGACGTCGCACCGCCGGCGCCCGACCCGGCCCGCTCCAGGCGTCACCCGATCCTGCTCGGGGTCTTCGTGTTCGCGATGCTGTTCTTCGGCGATCTCTACCTCAATCACGGCACGAACCTCGCCGTCACGCTGCCGGCCTCGCTCGGGATCGGGATCTGGGCCGGGTATCGCGAAGCGCGACGGGCGTGAACGCTCCGACGCGGCATCGTCGCCTCCGACGCCCCGATCGCCCATGACCGGCTACGTCCTGCGCCGGCTGCTGCAGGCGGTCCCGACCCTGTTCGTGGTGATCGCGGCGAGCTTCTTCCTGATGCGGCTCGCGCCCGGCGGCCCGTTCGACCTGGAGCGGCCGCTGGCACCGGCGGCCATGGACAACCTGCGGCGGGTCTATGGGCTCGACCAGCCGCTGGCGGTGCAGTTCGGGCGCTACCTCGCCGCCCTGGCGCGGGGCGATCTCGGGCCGTCCTTCTCGTTTCGCGACCTCACCGTCGCGGACCTGTTCGCCCGCGGCCTGCCGGTCTCGATGATCCTGGGCGGCTTGGCGCTCGCCGTCTCGCTGATCCTCGGGGTCGGTCTCGGCGCGCTGGCGGCCTACCGCCGCGGCGGATGGCTCGACCGCCTCGTCGGGGCGGGCGCCTCCCTCGGTCTCTCGGTGCCGAGCTTCGTCGTCGCGCCGCTGCTGCAGATCGCCTTCGGCCTGTCGCTGCGCTGGCTGCCGGTGAGCGGCTGGGAGGGCGGCGCGCCGACGCATCTCGTGCTGCCGGTGATCACCCTGGCGCTGCCGCAGGCCGCGGGCATCGCCCGGCTCACCCGCGCGGCGATGGCGGAGGCGCTGCGCGCGCAGCACGTGCGGACGATGCGCAGCCTCGGCCTGCCGCCCTGGCGCGTCGCCCGCCACGCGCTGCGCGGCGCGCTGCTGCCGGTCGTCGCGATCCTCGGGCCGCTCTCGGCCGCCCTGCTCACCGGCTCGGTGGTGGTCGAGACCATCTTCGGCCTGCCCGGGATCGGCCGCTACTTCGTCGAGGGCGCGCTGAACCGCGACTACACGCTGGTGATGGGGACGGTGGTGCTGGTGGCGGTCCTCGTCGTCGCCCTCAACCTCGTCGCCGACCTCGTCTCCGCGTGGCTCGACCCGCGCCTGCGGCTGCACGCGTGAGCCTACCCCCGCGCCTGCCGCCGACGCGCCGCGCGCTGCTGCGGCTCTCGCGCCATCGCGGCGCGACGGCGGCCTTCGCCGTGCTTGTCCTGCTGACGCTCGCCTGCCTCGTCGGCCCTTTCCTCACCGGCCATGCGCCGGAGCGGACCTACCCCGACCTGCGCCAGCTTCCCCCCGGCTTCGCGGCGCAGCCCGACGCGGATCATCTGAGGCCGGCGCTCGATCGCCTCGCCTTCCGCATCCGCGCCGCGGTCGCGCAGGCCGAGACGGCGGACGGCGTGCTCCGCCTCGTGCTGGCCTCGGAGGCGCCCATCGACGCGCGCGGCCTCGTCTACCTGCCGCGCTCCGACCTGTTCGGCGAGCCGCGCATCGTCGCCCGCGACGACGAGGGGCGGCGCCTCACCGTCGCGGTGCCGGTCCGCAGGCTGCACTTCCTCCTCGGCACCGACGTGCACGGGCGCGACCTGCTCAGCCGCAGCCTCGTGGCCGGCCGCGTCTCGCTGCTGATCGGGCTCACCGCGACGCTGGTCGCCCTCGGCGTCGGCATCGCCTACGGCGCCGTGGCGGGCTTCGCCGGCGGGGCCGTCGACGCCGCGATGATGCGCGTCGTCGACATCCTCTATGCCCTGCCGTTCGTGTTCTTCGTGATCGTGCTGGTGGTGTTCTTCCGCGCGAGCCTCGTGCTGATCCTGATCGCGATCGGCGCCGTGGAATGGCTCGACATGGCCCGCATCGTCCGCGCCCAGACGCTGGCGCTGCGCCGCCGCGACTTCGTCCGCGCCGCCGAGGCGTTGGGGCTCTCGGCCGCGACCATCCTGCGCCGGCACATCGTGCCCAACACCCTCGGGCCGGTGACGGTGGCCGCCACGCTGCTGGTGCCGCGGGTGATCCTGCTCGAAAGCTTCCTGTCGTTCCTCGGCCTCGGTGTGCAGGAGCCGGCGACGAGCTGGGGCGTGCTGATCGCGGAGGGCGCGCGCAGCCTCGAATCCGCCCCCCACATGCTCGCCGGGCCGGCGGCGTTCTTGGTCGCGACGCTGGTCGCGCTCAACCGGCTCGGCGACGGGCTGGCCGACGCGCTCGATCCGCGCGCCGACGCCTGACGCCCGCGCCCGGCGATGTCACCGCATCTCGGTATAGGCCGGGTAGACCTGCCGGACGCGGCGGCGCTCCTCGGGGATCGGCATCGCCGGGCGCACCCGCGCCTGCGCGGCCGCGGGCAGGACGATGTTGGTCTGGGCCGGGCGCAGGCGCCAGCGGTCGGCGCCGGACATCGCGACCGGCTGCCGGTCCCGGGCGAGCGTCGCGTCGGCGCCGTGCGTCGGCACGATGGCGAGGCCGGCGAGCGCGGCCGTGCCCAGGATCGCCACGCGCAGGTAGGGGCCGAGGCGGCGGGCTCCGGAACGGGCGGCCAAGGAATGGCGGGGCGGGAGGCGCCCTGTCTTGCGGACGTCGAGGCGAGGCTTCATGGGGAGCATCCACGGTGATGCCGCCATCAAAGCCCGCAACGATGAAAGCTCGGCCGAACCTTTTGTTGGTCTCCGCCGTTCTGAACAGCAGTCTCGAGTCAAGGTAAACACAGTCATGGCGACCAAAGTCGAGACGGCCTCGGGCGAGAAGACGCCCGAGCGCGCCCCCATGGGCACGGTCGTCGACACCGACATCTCGGCGCGACTGGACCGGCTGCCCTGGGGCCGGTTCCACGTCCTCGTCATCGTGGCGCTCGGCATCACCTGGGTGCTCGACGGGCTCGAGGTGACGCTCGCCGGGGCGCTGGTCGGGGCGCTGCGCAAGGCGCCGATGAGCTTCACCGAGTTCGACGTCGGCCTGGCCGCCTCGTCCTACCTCGTCGGCGCGGTCACGGGGGCGCTCGGCTTCGGCTGGCTCACCGACCGCATCGGCCGCAAGAAGCTGTTCTTCATCACGCTTGCCCTCTACCTCGCGGCGACCGCGGCGACGGGCCTGTCGTGGAACGTCTATTCCTTCTGCATTTTCCGCTTCCTCACCGGCGCCGGCATCGGCGGCGAGTACACCGCGATCAACTCGACGATCCAGGAGCTCGTCCCCGCCCGCGTGCGCGGCTGGACCGATCTCGTCATCAACGGCTCGTTCTGGATCGGCGCGGCGCTCGGCTCCTTCCTGTCGATCGTCCTGCTGAAGCCCGAGGTGATCGACCCCGCCTGGGGCTGGCGCGTCGCGTTCTTCACCGGCGGCGCCATCGGCCTCGTGATCCTGCTGCTGCGTACCTGGATCCCCGAGAGCCCGCGCTGGCTCGCGACGCACGGCTACACGGCGGAAGCCGACCGGGTCGTCACCGGCATCGAGAAGCGCTTCACCGACGAGGGCCACACCCTGCCGCCGGTCGACGCGGGCAAGCGCATGAAGCTGCGCACCCGCAGCCACACGCCGCTCTCGGAGGTGTTCGGGACGATGTTCGGCACCTCGCGCCGGCAGACCTTCGTCGGGCTGTCGCTGATGATCGCGCAGGCGTTCTTCTACAACGCGCTGTTCTTCACCTACGCCCTGGTGCTGGAGCGCTTCTACGGCGTGCCCGGCGGCAGCGTCGGCTGGTACCTGCTGCCGTTCGCGCTCGGCTCCTTCCTCGGGCCGGTGCTGCTGGGGCGCCTGTTCGACACGGTCGGCCGCCGTCCGATGATCGCCTTCACCTACGGCATCTCCGCGCTGCTGCTCGCGGGCGCGGGGTATCTGTTCAAGATCGAGGTGTTCGGCGCCTGGGCGCAGACCGGCGTGTGGATGGTGGTGTTCTTCTTCGCCTCCGCCGCCGCGAGCGCCGCCTACCTCACGGTGGCCGAGACCTTCCCGCTGGAGATCCGGGCGCTGGCCATCGCCGGCTTCTACGCGATCGGCACCGGCATCGGCGGCGTGTCTGGGCCGCTGCTGTTCGGCTCGCTCGTCGAGACCGGCTCCCGCGACGCGGTCTTCGGCGGCTACCTCGTCGGCGCCGCGCTGATGGCGGTGGCCTCGATCGTCGGCGGCCTCTTCGGCACGGCAGCCGAGGGGCGGTCCCTGGAGGACGTTTCGAAGCCGCTCGCGGCGGCGTGACGGCTCGTCCCGCGCGCTATGATCTGGCCGGGCGGCGTTGAGGTCACGCCCCCCGGCGCCAAACCTGCCCGTGATAGACGAAGGTCTCGCCCTCGCTCGCCAGGGCCGCGAGCCCGGTGAAGGCGGGGTCGTGGACCGTGATGACGCTGGTCGGGATCGCGCGCATCATCGCGGCGAACGGCGCCTTCCGCTCGAAGGAATCGCGAAAGCCGCCCTGCTGCAGCAGCTTGACGATCCGCGGGGCGATGCCGCCGCCGATATAGACGCCGCCGGTGGCCAGGAACGTCAGGGCGAGGTCGCCGCAGACGCGGCCGAGCACGCGACCGAACAGCTCCAGTGCCTCGGCGGCATGCGGGTCGGAGGCGTCGAGCCCGGCCTGGGTCACCGCCGCCGGCTCGATCTTCTCCGGCGGCTCGCCGGTCCTGACGTGGCGCACCGCGGCGTGCAGGCGGGCGAGGCCGGGGCCGGAGAGCACGGTCTCGACGGTGATCCGGTCCTCGACGCGCTCCAGCGCGTGCCAGACCTTCTCCTCGAACGCGTCGGCGGGGCCGATATCGGTGTGGCCCGCCTCGGTCGAGACGATCGCGAGGCGATCCGAATACGGCACCAGGGCTGCGGCGCCGAAGCCGGTGCCGGGCCCGAGCACGACGCGGGCGCCCCCGGGCGCGTGCCCGGTCGGCCCGATCGGGGTCAGGTCGTGCGGCGCGATGCCGGCGGCGCCGGCGGCGACCGGGACGTAATCGTTCACGACGACGGACGAATCGAGGTCGAAATCGGCGCCGATTTTCGCGCCCTCGATCACCCAGTGGGCATTGGTGAGCTGCACCTTCGGGCCGTCGACCCGGCCGGCGATGGCCAGGATCGCCGAGCGCGGCGGCTTTCCGCCTTCATCGCCCTGCTTGGCCAGCGCCGCGCGGATGGCGCTCGACGGGTCGGGGTGGCGCGCCGTCTCCTCGTGCGAGAGCGGGCGCGGCGCGGCGCCCTTGGAATCGACCACCGCGAACCGGGCGTTGGTGCCGCCGATATCGCCGACGAGGACCGGAAACGCGAACATGCGGTACCCTTTCCCGATCGACGCGGGCCGTCCCGGCCGACGCGTCGCTGTCTGTCCGATGGAGCCGCCGGCGCGGCTCAGGCCGCCGGCAGCGTGTCCGGGTCGATGATCCCGCCCGCCGCCCAGCTGCCAAGCAAGGCGTGCACCGCGTTCGGGTCGGCCAGGCGCCGCGCGGCCGCGGTCTCGCCGGGCCCGATGCGGATGCCGAGGCCGCCATACGCCGCGACGCTGGCGAACGCGATCTCGTCGGTGCGGTCGTCGCCGAGGAACACCGCGCGGCGGCCGGCATAGGGGGCGTGCTCGAGGAAGGCGCGGATCGCGTGCGCCTTGGTGGCCGAGGCCGGCACGATCTCGCCGACCGCCTTCCCGAGCTGGAGCCGGTACTGGCCCGACAGCTCGGTGGCGATCGCCGTGACCGCGGCCTCCGCCCGCTCGGCATCGGCCGGGTTCGCCAGGCGCCAGTGCACGGCGACCGAGGCGCCCTTGTCCTCGATCAGCACCGCGTCGAGGTCGGCGACCAGGGCCCGGAGCCGAGGCATCCGCGCACGCAGCTCCGGATGGTCGTCCGGGCTGCCGCCGGTGAGGACGCCGTCGACCCGGCGCTCGACCCCGTGCAGCCCGGCGACGTCGAAGGCGGCGGGTGCGAGGAAGTCGTCGATCACCGAGACCGGGCGCCCGGTCACGATCGCCAGCGCCCCGTCGAGCCGGGCGTGCAGCGCCTGGAGCATCGGCACCAGCCCGGGCTCGACCCGGACGAGGTCCGGCCGCGGCGCGATCTCGACCAGGGTGCCGTCGAAATCCAGGAAGAGGGCGATGGGCGTGTCCAACGGCGGCGCTCCGGGCTGTCGGGTCGGGGCTAGCACGCCGCGCGTTTTCGGCAAACGCATCATCGCGGCGCCCTATGTTTCGGACGAGACGAACCGAGGACGACGCGATGCATCCGACCCCATCCCCGACGAAGCCCGGCGAGGAGAGCGTGTGGGCCTATCCGCGCCCGCCCCGGCTGGAGCCGGTCGCCGCGACGCTGAAGGTCGTCCTCGGCGGCCGCACCATCGCCGAGGCGCGGGCCGGGTTCCGCGTGCTGGAGACCAGCCATCCGCCGACCTACTACTTCCCGCCCGCCGACGTCGCCGAGGGCGTGCTCGGGCCGGCGCACCGGGCCGGGATCTGCGAATGGAAGGGCCGCGCGGTGCTGTTCGACGTGACGGCGGGCGGCGCAGCGATTCCCGGCGCGGCTGTTCCCGGTGCCGCTTGGGCCTATCCCGATCCGACGCCGGATTTCCGCGCCATCGCCGGCTACGTCGCCTTCTATGCCGGCCCGATGGAGGCCTGCACCGTCGGCGGCGTCCGCGCGGAGCCGCAGCCGGGCGGCTTCTACGGCGGCTGGATCACCCCCGGCATCGTCGGCCCGTTCAAGGGCGGGCCCGGAACGATGGGCTGGTGAGCCTCGGGAGCTGTCCCGCCGCCCCAGGACCGCTACATCGGGCGCCGGGAACAAGGAGCACGGCATGAGCAATGCGATCGACGGAAGGCTGCAGGACGTCGGCATCGACCCGGGACGCCTGGAACGGATCGACGGCTGGATGCGCAGCCTCGTCGCGGAGGGCAAGCTCGCCGGGTTGTCGGTGAGCGTGGCGCGGCGCGGGCACACGGTGTTCCAGCGCGCCCACGGCCTCGCCGACCTCGCCCGCAGGACGCCGTTCACCACCGGCACGGTGACGCGGATCTACTCGATGACCAAGCCGCTGACCTCGGTCGCGGTGATGCAGCTCTACGAGGAGGGCCGGTTCCAGCTCGACGACCCGGTCGCGCGCTTCCTGCCGGAGTTTTCCGAGATGCGGGTCGCGACCGGCGGCAACCGCGCCAAGCTCGAGACCGAGCCGGCCCGCCGCCCGATCACCATCCGGGACCTGCTCACCCATACCGGCGGCCTGACCTACGGCTTCATGGAATCGACCCTGGTCGATGCGCTCTACCGCCAGCAGGGCGCCGACTTCCTGCGCCCGGATGCGAGCCTCGCCGAGGTGGTGGCGACCGTGGCCCGGCTCCCGCTCCTGTCGCAGCCCGGCGAGGCGTGGAACTACAGCGTCTCGACGGACGTGCTCGGCCACCTCGTGGCCGTCGTCTCGGGGCGCGACTTCGCGGATTACCTGCGGGACGCCGTGCTCGCGCCGCTCGGCATGATCGATACCGATTTCTTCGTGAGACCCGAGAATATGGGGCGGTTCGCCGCGAACTACGTCTACGATCGCACCCGCACGCTGACGCTCTACGACGACGCGGTCGAGACCCATTTCGCCAAGCCTCCGGCGATCGCCGGCGGCGGGGGCGGCCTCGTCTCGACGGCCTCCGACTACCTGCGCTTCTGCCGGTTCATCCTGAACAAGGGCGAGCTCGACGGCGCGCGCCTGCTCGGGCGCAAGACGGTCGAGCTGATGACGATGAACCACCTGCCCGGCGACCTCGCCGCGATCGGCACGCCGCGCTTCGCGGAATCGTCCTATCACGGCATCGGCTTCGGGCTCGGCTTCTCGGTGATGCTCGATCCGGCCAAGGCCCAGATCGTCGGCACGCCGGGCGAGGTCGCCTGGGGCGGCATGGCCTCGACCGCGTTCTGGGTCGATCCGGCCGAGGAGCTCGCGGTGGTGCTGCTGACGCAGCTCGTCCCGTCCTCGGCCCTGCCGATCCGAAAGGAGCTGCGGGTGCTGACCTACGCCGCGCTGACCGATTGACACGGGATCGGGGCGCGGTGGAGCATTCTCGGGCGAGGCGGATGCCCACGCGCGTGAGGATAACGCGACCACACGACGAAACAGAGCGTCTCCCGTGATCCAAAGATCACGGGAGACGCTCTCGTGGTCGACAGCGCCTTCGTTCTGCGGCGCCTATTCGTCGGCGGGCGCGGCCGCGGGCGGCGTGCCGGCGGCCGGAGCCGGGGCCGGCTTCGCGCCGGGCTTCGCCGCCGCGGGCTTGGCGGTCGAGCCGGTCGCGGCCGGCTTGGCGGCCATGTATTCCGGATCGGTGCGCGGGCCTCCCGGACCGTTCGTCGGCCCGGTCATCTGGCCGGCGACCACGTCGGTCACGCGGTTCCAGGTCTGCGACTTGCACAGGAAGGCGATCAGGCAGCCGCGGACGGTCAGCTCCTCCGGGGTGTCGGACCAGATCGTCACGTCGTAGGACTTGCCGTCCTCGGAATTGTAGATCTTGCCCTCGTAATGGGCGTCGGCGTTCGGCTTCAGCCCCATGATGAGCTGGTGGCCCAGCGATGCGCGCGTCTGCTTGCTCGCATCGGGGTTCTTGAAGTCGACCCGCGGCTGGCCCTTGTCGTTGAGCGGCACCTTCAGCCACACGACGTAGCCGCACAGGCTCTTGTTGCTCGGGCCGCACTTCTCCACCCGGATGCGGGCACGCCCGTCCTCGGTGAGCCACGTGCCGCTCGGGTCCGCGGGCGTCGCCGCGTGCGCGATGCCCGAGAGCATGGCCAGCGCCATCGCACGCCCGGCCCAGGCGCCGATTCCCGCGCCGATCCGTCGAACCGTCATACCCACTACTCCTTCCGCGCGCCCGCGCCGTGGCCTTCGCCCCGCCCGCGTGCCCAATCTCTGGGCCCCGCCATCCGCTCGGAACATGACGGGATCATGGCCGTGCCTCGGCGCGCCGTGCCGCACGGCCGATGACGGGAGCGACCCGCTTCGGCTAAGCCTGCCATCCATGATCGTTCGCCCCCGTCCCAACCTCTTCGCCATCCTGTTCACCCTGCGCGGCTCGATCCTGCCGCGGGTGGCGCTGAAGGTCCTCGGGCTGACGGCCTTCGCCGCGCTGGTGGTCGCGGTCGAGCAGCGCGTTCCGGAACGGTTTCCGGTGACGGCCGGGATCGGCCCGTTCACCCTGATCGGGCTGGCGCTCTCGATCTTCCTCAGCTTCCGCAACAACGCCTGCTACGAGCGCTGGTGGGAGGCCCGGAAGGCGTGGGGCGCGCTGATCGTCGAGATGCGCGGCTTGAGCCGGACCCTGGTCGCCCTCCTGCCCGGCCCCGAGCACGATGCGGTCCGCCGCACCGGCCTGCGCCGGCTCGCGGGCTTCGGCCACGGCCTGCACGCGCGGCTGCGCGGCCTCGACGAGGCGGCCGC
This sequence comes from Methylobacterium sp. J-092, assembly GCF_022829325.1. Lineage (NCBI taxonomy): Bacteria > Pseudomonadati > Pseudomonadota > Alphaproteobacteria > Hyphomicrobiales > Methylobacteriaceae > Methylobacterium > Methylobacterium sp. J-092. The sequence continues at coordinate 22,626 of NZ_JAKSXU010000040.1, forward strand.
CGTCGCGCCCTGGCTGCCGCCGGGCGAGGTCGCGCGCCTGCGCTCCTGCCCGAGCCCGACCGATGCGGTGCTCGCCGGCCTGACCCGCGACCTCGCGGGCGCGTATCGCGACGGGCATCTCACCGACGTGCTGTTCGGCGTCCTCGAGCGCAAGGTCTCGGACCTGTCGGCGATCCATACCGCCTGCGAGCGGATCCACGGCACGCCCCTGCCCTTCGCCTACACCCTGCTGCTGTACCGCACGGCGTGGCTCTACTGCCTGTTGCTGCCGTTCGGGCTGTCGGCCTCGCTCGGCTGGGCGACGCCGGTCGCGACCATGCTGGTGGCCTACACCTTCTTCGGCCTCGATGCGCTGGGCGACGAGCTGGAAGAGCCCTTCGGCCTGGAGGCGAACGACCTGCCCCTCGATGCGATGCTGCGCACGGCCGAGCGCACGGTGCTCGACGCCCTCGGCGAGCCGCTTCCGCCCGCGATGGAGCCGGTGCGCTACCGATTGGATTGAGCGTGCGGGCCGGCGACCGTCTCGCTCACGTCCGCGACGGGGCCGCGTCCGGCCCGGGCCCGAGCCGGCGCTGCATCAGCACCGTGCCGAGCCAGCGCCCGTGCTTGTGGCCGACGTTCTCGAGCACGCCGGCATGCGCGAAGCCCAGGCCCGCATGCAGCGCCACCGACGCCTCCGAGCCCGGATCGGTGATCACCGCCACCATCACCCGCGCGTCGATCGCCTCGCAGGCCGCGATGAGCGCCGCCAGCAGGGCGCGGCCGATCCCGACACCGCGCGCGGCCTCGGCGACGTAGACCGAATCCTCCACCGTCGAGCGATAGGCCGCCCGCGCGCGATAGGGACCAGCATAGGCGTATCCGCAGACCGCGCCGTCGCGCTCGGCGACGAGGTAGGGATAGCCGTCCGCGACGAGCGCCATCCGCCGCCGCGCCATTTCGGCCAAAGTCGGCGGCTCGGTCTCGAAGCTCGCGGTGCCGTTCGTCACCGCGTCGGCGTAGATCCGGGCGATCGCGGCGATGTCGGCGTCGACGGCCGGGCGCAGGTCAGGCGTCATCGATCCGCTCGCGCAAAAAGGGGGCCGGCGCGACGGCGCCGGCCCCTGCGGTCGATCGTTCGGCGATCCCTTCGGGACCGCGCGGGGATCACTCGGCCGCGGTCATCTCGGCGGTGAAGTGGCCGCACCAATCCTGCGAGGCCACCACCGGCCACAGGCCCTTGGACTCGGGAGCCGGCTGGCTCACCGGCGGGTTGAAGCGGCACAGGCCCTGATCGCCGACGGCGGAGGCGCCGTTGGTCTTGTGGTCGTCGAAGAAGCGGCAGCTGTTGCAGGAGGCGTTGGTCGAGGTCATCGGGTTTCTCCGGTTCGGGCGTCTGTCGCGGGCTGTCGGAACCGTCGCCGGCCCCGTCGTCCGTCTGCAGTTCTTAATTAGAACAGCTCCAATATGGCGTCAACCGGCGAGTCCCGGCGCGGTTCCCGTTTTCGAGCGCGACCGGTGGAAACCGGTACGGTGCGTGCAGAAGCAACGCCGGACGGCAGCGGCGCCCCTTCCGGAACGCCGGTCGTCGCGGCCCGCCTGTCACCCGGCGCGGGCCTGCGAGCGGCGAGCGTCATCGACTCGCCATGGGCCCTCCCCTAACGTCCGGGGCGGGACCGGCGTCGGTGCCGGTCCGGAGGGTCCCCGCCCATGGTGCTGGAAACCGAATCGGCGCTGGAATCGGCCACCGCCCTGGCGACGAGCGAGGCGAAATCCGCCCGCACCGACCTGATCGAGGCGGCGGCATCGATCGTGGGCGGCCGCGGCGGACCGGGCGGCTTCGTCCGCGACCTGTTCGGCCGGGTGCCGCCTGAGGACCTGGCGCCCTACCCGGCCGAGGCGCTGGCCGACCTCGCGATCGCCGCGCGGGCGCAACTCGCGGTGCCGCGCGCCACGGATTCGGCGGCGAACCTCCGGCTCGTCGACGTCGCCGTGCCCGGCCCCGGGCGCACCCGCGAGCTGACCGTCGTCGAGGTCGTCAACGACAACCGCCCCTACCTGCTCGACTCGACCCTGGCGGAGCTGACCGAGCAGGGCCTGACGCCCCACCTCGTCGCCCATCCGATCCTCGGCGTCGAGCGGGACGCCGACGGGGCGCTCGTCCGCGTCGTCGGGGAGACCACGGCGGACGCCCACGGCGCCCTGCTGCGCGAGAGCTTCATCCACATCCACCTCGACCGGCTCGATGCCGGCGAGGCGCGCGAACGCCTCGAAGCCGGCCTCGCGCAGGTCTTTCGCGATGTGGCCCTGGTCACCGACGACCACGACGCGATGCTGGCCCGGCTCGGCGCGCTCGCCGAGGGCTACGGCCGCAATCCCCCGCCGCTGCCCGAGGGCGAGGTCGCCGAGGCGCGCGCCTTCCTCGAATGGCTGCGCGACGGCCACTTCACGCTGCTCGGCATGCGCGAGCACGCGCTGCCCGGCGAGCGGGCGGCCGAGGCCGAAAGCCTCGGCATCCTGCGCGATCCGGGCCTCGCCGTGCTGCGCCGCGGGCGGGCGCTCGTGGACATGACGCCGGAGATCGTCGCGTTCCTCGAGGAGCCGCACGCGCTGATCATCACCAAGGCGAGCCTCAAGGCCCGCGTCCACCGCGCGGCGCATCTCGACTACGTCGCGGTCAAGCTGTTCTCCGCGACGGGTAAGCTCACCGGCGAGGTCCGCATCGTCGGGCTGTTCACCGCCGCGGCCTACACCGCGCTCGCCCGCGAGGTGCCCTATCTCCGCGGCAAGGTCGCGGCCGTGGTCGAGAAGGCCGGCCTCGACCCGACGAGCCATGCCGGGCGGGCGCTGCTCGCCGTGCTGGAGACCTACCCGCGCGACGACCTGTTCCAGATCGACGTGGACCGGCTGTTCCGCTTCACCCTCGCCATCGCCAACCTCGCCGACCGGCCGCGCATCCGCGTGCTGTCGCGGACCGACCGGTTCGGGCGCTTCGTCTCGCTCCTCGTCTACGTGCCCAAGGACCGCTACGACTCGATCGTGCGCGCCCGCATCGGCGCCTATCTCGCCCAGGAATACGGCGGCCGGCTCTCGGCGACCTATCCCGACCTGCCCGACGGGCCGCTGGCCCGGATCCACTACATCGTCGGGTTCTCCGAAGCCGGCGCGCCGGAGCGCGACCCCTCGGTGCTGGAGGCCGGCATCGCCGCCCTGGTGCGGACCTGGGGCGACGCGCTGCGCGCCGCGCTCACGGAGGCCATGGGCGGATCCGAGGCGCGGGCGCTGGCCGCCCGCTACGGCGAGGGCTTCTCCGCGGCCTACCGCGAGAACTTCTCCGCCGAGGTCGCCATCGCCGACATCGCCATCCTCGAATCCCTGTCCGAGGACCGCTCGCGCGCCGTCGCGATCGACCGCCGCGACACCGACCCGGCGGCGCAGGTGCGCCTGAAGGTGTTCTCGCGCGGGGCGTCGCTGCCGCTGTCCGACCGGGTGCCCGGCCTGGAGAACCTCGGCTTCCGGGTGATCAACGAGCGGACCTACAGCGTGCTGCCGGCGGGGAGCGACACCAAGGTCTGGCTGCACGACATGCTGCTGGAGCGCGCCACCGGTGCGGCCATCGAGATCGGCCCGCTCGAGGCGCCGCTGGAGGCGGCGATGCTCGCCATCGCCGCGAACCAGGCCGAATCCGACGGCTACAACCGCCTCGTCCTGGAGGCCGGCCTCGCCTGGCGCGACGTGGCGCTGCTGCGCGGCCTCGGCCGCTACCTGCGCCAGCTCCGCGTGCGCTACGGCCAGGACTACCTCGCCGCGACCTTGAGCCAGCATCCCGGCATCGCCCGCCAGCTCGTCGCGCTGTTCCACGCCCGGTTCGACCCGGCCGCCGGGGGCGACCGCGGGGCCGCCGAGGCGGCGGTTCGCGAGGGCATCGAGGCGGCGCTCGCCGACGTGACCAGCCTCGACGAGGACCGGATCCTGCGCCGCTTCGTCAACCTCGTGGAGGCCGCGGTCCGCACCAACTTCTTCCAGAAGGCCGCCGACGGCACCCTGCGCGAGACGATCGCCTTCAAGTTCGCCTGCGCCAAGGTGTCGGGCATGCCGCTGCCGCGGCCGTTCTTCGAGATCTTCGTCTATTCGCCCCGCGTAGAAGGGCTGCACCTGCGCTACGGCTACGTCGCGCGCGGCGGCCTGCGGTGGTCCGACCGGCCGGAGGATTTCCGCACCGAAATTCTGGGGTTGGTGAAGGCGCAGCAGGTCAAGAACGCGGTGATCGTGCCGGTGGGCGCCAAGGGCGGGTTCTTTCCCAAGCGCCTGCCGCCGGCCTCGGATCGCGCCGCATGGCTGGCGGAGGGCACCGAGAGCTACCGCATCTTCATCCGCACCCTCCTGGAGCTCACCGACAACTTCGTCGCCGAGGGCATCGCGCCGCCGGCCAACACCGTGCGGCACGACCCCGACGACGCCTACCTCGTGGTCGCCGCCGACAAGGGCACCGCGACCTTCTCCGACATCGCCAACGCGCTCTCGCTGGAGCGCGGGCACTGGCTCGGCGACGCCTTCGCCTCCGGCGGCAGCCAGGGCTACGACCACAAGGGCATGGGCATCACCGCCCGCGGCGCCTGGGAGGCGGTGAAGCGCCACTTCCGCGAGATCGACGTCGACACGCAGTCCGATCCGGTGACGGTGGTCGGCGTCGGCGACATGTCGGGCGACGTGTTCGGCAACGGCATGCTGCTCTCGCGCACCCTGAAGCTGGTGGCGGCCTTCGACCACCGCGACATCTTCCTCGATCCGACGCCCGACATGGCGGCGAGCTTTGCCGAGCGCAAACGCCTGTTCGACCTCGGCCGGTCGAGCTGGGCCGACTACGACAAAAGCCTGATCTCGGCCGGCGGCGGCGTCTTCTCGCGCGCGCTCAAGGCGATCCCGCTCTCGGCCGAGATCCGGGCCGTGCTCGGGTTCGAGCGCGCCTCCGCCTCGCCCGCCGAGCTGATGCAGGCGATCCTCAAGGCGCCCGTCGACCTGCTCTGGTTCGGCGGCATCGGCACCTACGTCCGCGCCACCACCGAGACCGACGAGGAGGCCGGCGACCGGGCCAACGACGCCGTGCGCATCACCGGCCCGGAGATCCGCGCCAAGGCGGTGGGCGAAGGCGCCAACCTCGGGCTGACCCAGCGCGGGCGCATCGAGGCGGCGCGGGCCGGCGTCCGGCTCAACACCGATGCGATCGACAACTCGGCCGGCGTCAACACCTCGGACGTCGAGGTGAACATCAAGATCGCGCTGATGATCCCGGAGCGCGACGGCCGCCTCGATGCGGATGCCCGCAACGCGCTCCTCGTCGCGATGACCGACGAGGTCGCCCACCTCGTGCTGCGCAACAACGAGCTGCAGACGCTGGCGCTCTCGCTCGCCCAGCACCGCGGCCTCGGCGAGGCCGGCTTCGCGATGCGGACGATGCAGGCGCTGGAGGCGGAAGGCCGCCTCGACCGCGCGGTCGAGTACCTGCCCAACGACGCGACGCTGACCGAGCGCATGCGCCGCGGCGAGGGCCTGACGCGGCCAGAATATGCGGTACTGCTCGCCTACGCCAAGCTCTCGCTCTACGACGCGGTGCTGGCGAGCCCGGTGCCGGACGACCCGTACTTCGACCGCGAGCTGCAGCGCTACTTCCCCAAGGCCCTGCGCGAGCGCTTCCCCGATGCGGTGAGGGGGCACCGTCTGCGCCGCGAGATCATCGCGACGGCGTTGTCGAACATCATCGTCAACCGCGGCGGCCTCTCGCTCGTCACGCGGCTGACCGACGAGACCGGGGCGGACGCCGCCACCATCGCCAAGGCCTACGCCGTGACCCGCGACGCCTTCGGCCTGATGGAGCTGAACGCGGCCATCGACGGGCTGGCCGGGCGGATCGGCGGGCAGGCCCAGATCGGCCTCTACGCCGAGGTGCAGGACCTGCTGGTCAACCGCATCGTCTGGTTCATCCGCAACCTCGACCTCGCCGGCGGCATCGCGCCCCTGGTGGCGCGCTATCGCGACGGGATCGCCGCGGTGCTCGCGTCCCTCCCCGGCGTCCTCGGCGCGGAGGCGAACGCGGCGATCGAGCGGCGGCGTGCCGACCTCGTCGGGCAGGGCATGGATGCGGAGCCGGCGCTCCGCCTCGCCTCGCTGCGGGCGCTGACCTCGGCGCCCGACATCGTTCGCGTCGCCGGCACCAGCGGGCGGCCGGTCGCGGAGATCGCGGCGACGCACTTCGCGCTGGAGCGGGAATTCTCCCTCGACGCGCTCGCCGAAGCCGCCCGCGCGGCGCCGGTCTCCGACACCTTCGACCGCGTCGCGCTCGAGCGGGCGGTGGCCGGCATCTCGACCGCGCACCGGCAGCTCACCGCCGAGGTCGTCGGCGACATCGGCGCCGGCCCGGAGGCGGTCGCCGCCTGGGGCAAGGCCCGCGGCCCGTCGCTGGCCCGCATCCGCAGCGCGGTCGACGCTATCGCGGCCTCGGGGCTGACGGTCTCGAAGGCCACCGTCGCCGCGAGCCTGCTCGGCGACCTGGCACGAAGCTGACGCCGGATCGAGGACATGAAAAAGCCGGCCCGGCGCATGCGCGGGACCGGCTTTTCAGGGACCGGGCGGTTCGTATCGTAGGCTCAGAACGGGCCCATCCGCATGTCGAGCATGCGCTGGTTGTGCTCGAGCCAGAGGCGGAGCATCTGCGAGAACAGGCCGGGCTTCGGGGCAGGCTGGGTCATGGATCGCTCTCCGTGGGCGCGACGGCCGCAGGGCCGTCCGTTCGCTCCGAAGATGCCGATCATGGTGCGCTGCAACAATGGACAAGGTTGCACTTCGCGCATGCATCGGGCGCATGTGTGTAGCCAAATATTAACGGTTCGGCGTTGTCGCATGCGTGAGCTGCAGTATCCTGCAACCGGAGCGATAGCGTCCCCGCGGCGCGATCAGCCGGGGTGGACCGGCGCCGGCAGGACCGAGCGCGTCGGCCCCGACATCGCCGACAGCGCGAGGCCGAGCCCGAGGGCCGACACCGCGGCCGCGATCAGCGGCAGCTGGCCGTAGCCGACGCCCGCGGTCAGCGCGACGCCGCCGAGCCAGGCGCCGGTGGCGTTGCCGAGGTTGAACGCGCCCTGGTTCAGGGTGGAGGCGAGGTTCGGGGCATCGCTGGCTGCCTCCACCACCCAGATCTGCAACGGCGAGACCAGGGCGAAGGCGAGCCCGCTCCAGACCACCAGCGCCGTCAGCATCGCGATCTCGAAGCGGGCGACGCCCGCCAGCAGGGCGAGGACGGCGATGAGGCCGAGGAAGCTGCCGATCACCGTGGCGGTGAGATTCCCGTCGGCGAGGCGGCCGCCGATCAGGTTGCCGGCGGTGAGGCCGATGCCGGCGACGAACAGCGCGCCGGTGACGCCGCGGGCGCTGAGCCCGGTCACCCCCATCAGGAGCGGCGTGATGTAGGTGAACACCGTGAAGAAGCTCACCGAGGACAGGGTCGAGACCAGCATCGGCCGCAGCACCGGCCAGCGCCCGAGCGCCCGGAACTCCCGGGCCAGCCCGCCGCGCGAGCTGGGGAGCCCGGCCGGCACGAACAACTGGATCGCCAGGCCCGCCGCGACGCCGATCGCCACCACCGCCCAGAAGGTGGCGCGCCAGCCCGCCGCCTGCCCCAGCGCGGTGCCGAGCGGCACGCCGAGCACGTTGGCCAGCGTCAGCCCGGCGAACATCAGCGACACCGCCTGGGTCCGCTTCTCCCGCGGGACGAGATCGCGCGCCACGATCGCGCCGATGCCGAAGAAGGCGCCGTGGGCGAAGGCGGTGGCGATGCGGGCGAGCATCAGCGTCGCGTAGGTGGGCGCGACGGCGCAGGCGACGTTGCCGGCCAGGAACACCGCCATCAGCGCGAGCAGCGCGGTCTTGCGCGGCAGGCCGGCGGTGGCGATGGCGACCAGCGGCGCGCCGATCACCACGCCCATCGCGTAGCCCGAAACCAGGTAGCCGGCCTGCGGGATGGTGACGCCGAAGCTCTGCGCCACCTCCGGCAGCAGGCCCATGATCACGAATTCCGTGGTGCCGATCCCGAAGGAGGCGACGGCGAGGGCGAGAATCGGCAGCGAGACCATGCATGGGCTCCGTTGGCACGGGGGCGAAGGCGCAGGCGCCGATCCCTTTTGTGCAGTGCGGTATGCTCCAACATGACGGATCGCCCTCGGTTGCGGACCGGCGGGCAATGGGATGCAGCCTTGTTCCACGAACGGGTCTCAACCGTCGGATGCGTCATCGCGCGATCGGCCTGGGATAACCGGCGGGGTGCGTACACTGACGCCCGCCGGGCGGGGCCGGAGCGCCTACCATCGAGGCCGTTGCGCCTGGCGATCCTGCCGAAGCGCCCCTCGGTTTCGGTGGAGACGACGTGATGAAGGCCCTCATCTTGGCGGGAACGGCCCTCGGTGCCGCCCTGATCCTGCTTCCCGCCGGCGCGGAAGCGCGCCCGTACGGCGGCTACGGCGGGCATGGCGGTTTCCGCAGCGCCGGCTTCGTCGGAGCGCGCGGCGGCTACGGCGGATACCGCGGCGGTCTTGCCGGATACCGGGGCGGTTACGGCGGCTACCGCGGCGGCTATGGCCGGGTGATCGGCTACGGCCTCGCCGGCGCCGGGATCGGATTGGGTGTCGGGCTCGCCGCCGGCGCGCTGGCCGGCGGCTACGGCGGGTACGATTACGGCAGCGGCTACGGCTACGGCGGCGGATATGGCTACGGCGGTGGTTACGGCTACGGCGGCTACGCGCCCGCCTACGGCGGCGGGTATGGCGGCTATGGCGGCTATGCGCCCGCATCCTACGGCTACGGCAACGTCTGCACCTGCGCGGGCTACTGATCGGGCCGGATGACGAACGCGACGGCGGGCGTTTGGCGGCTCCTCCGTCGCGTCCGCCCGGGCGCGGCGCCCTGCCCTACGGCTCGGTCAGGGGCAATCCGCGGCTCGGCGGGCTCCAGTGGAGGTCGGGCGTCGACGCGTAGAGCCGCCGGTGGGCGAGCACCGCGTAGGTGTCGGTCATGCCGGCGATGTAGTCGGCGATGCGCCGGGCGATGCGGCCGGCCGGCGCGCCGCACAAGCCCTCGCTCCATTCCACCGGCATCCGCGTCGGATCGGCCGAGAACGCCGAGAACAGGTCCGCGACGATGGCGTTCGCCTTCGCCCGCACCGCCATCACCTCCGGATGGCGGTACATCCGCGCGTAGAGGAAGCGCTTGATGTCGGCGTCGGCGGCCGCGATCTCCTCCGAGAACGCGATCACCGGAGCCTGCGCCGCACGGATCGCGGCGACGTCGCGCGGTGCGAGCACGTCCAGGCGGCGCCGGCTTTCCGCGATCACGTCCTCGACGAAGCGCGTGATCACCCGCCGGGCGAGCTCGTGGATGGTGCGCGACACCTCCAGCCCGGGATGCAGGGCGGCGATCTCGTCGAGCAATCCGCGCAGGAACGGCACCGCTTCAAGGTCGGCGAGATCGAACAATCCGGCGCGCAGGCCGTCGTCGAGGTCGTGGCTGTCGTAGGCGATGTCGTCGGCGAGCGCCGCCGCCTGCGCCTCCGGCCCGGCATGGTGCGCCAGTTCCAGGGGGTGCAGCGCGTCGTATTCGAGGATCGCCGCCGCGATGCCCGTGCGCGCGTAGCGCGGGGTCGGGCGACCGTCCGGCTCGAGCAGCGGGCCGTTGTGCTTGACCAGGCCCTCCAGCGTCTCCCAGGCGAGGTTCAGCCCGTCGAAGCCGGCGTAGCGCCGCTCCAGCCGGGTCACGATGCGCAGCGCCTGCGCGTTGTGGTCGAAGCCGCCATGCTCGGCCATGCAGGCATCGAGCGCGTCCTCGCCGGTATGGCCGAAGCAGGTGTGGCCGAGGTCGTGGCTGAGCGCGAGCGCCTCGGCCAGGTCCTCGTCGAGGCCCAGTGCGCGGGCGAGCGCCCGGGCGATCTGGCTGACCTCGAGGGTATGGGTCAGCCGGGTGCGGTAATGGTCGCCCTCGTGATGCACGAAGACCTGGGTCTTGTGCTTCAGCCGTCGGAAGGCGGTCGAGTGCACCACCCGGTCGCGGTCGCGCTGGAAATCGCTCCGCGTCGGCGAGGCCGGCTCGGGGATCAGCCGTCCGCGGGTCGCGCCCGGGTCGGTGGCGTAGGCCGCGCGCCAGCGCTCACCGTTGGCGCGCACGCGGCCTCCCGCCCGGTTCGTGATGTGCTGCCGGCATGGTTCCCTCGCAGTTCGACGCGGCACGCGTTGCGGCGCGCCGTCGTACCCCATATCTTGGATTGATCACGCGCCGGGCAATCGCCCGCCGCGCCCGGACCCGACAACAGCGCCGATGGCTCTCCCGATGGCCGAGATCACCCTGACCCCCCGCGCCGCCAAGCGCATCAACGAGATCATGGGTGCCGAGCCCCCGGGCGCGCTGCTTCGCGTCAGCGTGAACGGCGGCGGCTGCTCCGGCTTCTCCTACGCCTTCGACATCACCCGCGACCAGGAGGCGCAGGACGTCACGATCGAGCGCGACGGCGCCACCGTGGTCGTCGACCCGGTGTCGCTCGAGTACATGGCCGGATCCACGATCGATTTCGTGAATGACCTGATCGGGCAGTCCTTCAAGATCGAGAACCCGCAGGCGACCTCGTCCTGCGGCTGCGGCACCTCGTTCTCGCTCTGATCTTTCGAGGGGCGCGGCGCTGTCCCGTGCGGCCCCGAGGGTGGTGTCGGGGCTGGTTGCGGTCGCCGGCATCGTGGTGCCGGAACGACAGGCGCCGACAAGCGTGAGTCGCGACGTGGCGCACCGATTGCCTCGCGCGGCGAAATGCGGGACGACAGCGCCGTCTCCTCGGATAGAACATTCGTCAGCGGTCCGCACACGATGATCAGTCACCGAACGGTCCGCGCCAGCCTGATCCGGGCGGCCCGCCTCTGCCTCTGTGCCGGTCTCGTCCTCGGCGTCGGGACGACGGGCCGGCCTGCGGCGGCGCAGGAGGCGGCCTCGGCGGTCCAGGACGTCGTGCTGGTCGACGTCGCGTTGCCGCTCGGCGACACGGTGTTCAAGGCGGCGCGGATCACGGTCAGCGGCACGCGTCTCTCGCGCGACGAGCTGACGGCGATCCTCAAGGCGGATTCGCCCGAGCCCTGGGCGCCCCGCCTCGCACGCCTGGAGGCGGCGAGCATCTCGATCCCGGTCCTCGTCTCCGAACATCCCGGCCCGGGCGGATCGCTGCAGACCGTGACCTATCGCGAGGTCGCGGCGCGCGACGTGCGCGCCGGCCGCATCGCCGAGCTGACCATGGCCGGCGCCGGGGTCTCCGTCACCGGCGCGCACCCGGGGTCGGGCACCTACGGCCGCATCGTCGCCAGCGATCTCGACCTCGCCGCGCTCGTCCGGCTCTCGTCGGAATCCGGCGACGGCAAGGGGCCGGTCCAGCGGATCTACGCCGCGATCCAGGCCTCGGACGTGACCTACACGGAAGCCTCGGGCGTCACGATTCGGATCGCCGGGCTCGAGGGCCGCGATTTCGGCGGACGCCAGGTCCCCGGCGGCTGGAACGGCGCGATGGCCGGGCTCGCCCGCGGGCTCGAGGCCGTCGCCCCGGAGATGACGGCGGCCGAGCGCGGCAAGCTCGCGGGAACCGCCGCTGACCTGGCCGACGCCGTCGCGTTCGGCAGCCTCGAGCTGCGCGGCCTCGCCATCAGCCGGACCGGCGCCGGCGAGCCGATGCTGGTCGAGGTCGGGCGCCTGGCTCACGGCGGCACCGGCGCCGAGAGCGGCACGACCCTGGAGGCGATCGCGTTCGCGCAGGGCGGCCTCAAGGCCCGGCTCGCGCGTGTGGCGCTCACCGGCGTCTCCCTCGCCCCGACCATCGCGACCCTGCGCCGCCTCGCCAACCCGGACACCGCCGTCACCGACGAGGAGCTGCGCCGCCTCACCCCCGCGGTCGGCGGCCTGGCGCTGCAGGACCTGAGCCTCGACATGCCGGGCGCCCCGGCCCCGGTCGGCAAGGAGCCCGGCCGGACCGCATCCAGGCCTCCGGCCACCGCCAAGTCCGGCGATCCCCTCGCCACGCCCGCCGCCCCCGGTGCGGCACCGGTCCACCTCGCCCTGCGCAGCGGCGCCCTGACCTTCGGGCCGCTGCGCGACGGGGTGCCGACCGCGAGCCGCCTCGATCTTTCGGGCCTGACGTTCCCCGCGGCAATGGTCGCCGGCATGCCGGTGCTCGGCGCCCTGCCGGATTACGGCTATGCCGATCTCGATCTCAACCTCGTGGTCGATTCCGCCTGGGACGAGGCCAAGCGCGAGGTCGCGGTGCGCGAGATGACGCTGTCGGGCCGCGATATCGGCTCGCTGCGGCTCGCCGGGACGATCGGCGGCCTCGGGCCGGAGCTGTTCGCCTCGCACATCCCGGCGGCGAGCCTGCTGATGCTGACGGCGACCGCCAAGGCCCTCGACCTGACGATCCAGAATACCGGCCTGTTCGAGCGCTTCCTCGCGGCCCAGGCGAAGGCCCTCAGCCTGAAGCCGGAGGAGCTGCGCCAGGAATACGTGGCCGCGACCCAGTTCGGCGTGCCGGCGATGCTCGGGAACTCGCCCGCCGCCCGGGCGATCGGCGCGGCGCTGGGCCAGTTCGTGACGAAGCCCGGCCGCCTGACGATGACCGCGAAGGCAAAGAACGCCGCCGGCCTCGGCTTCGCCGATTTCGGCCTGGCCCGCACGCCGGGTGCGGTGCTCGACAAGCTCGACGTCGACGCCAAGGTGGAGTGAGGCCGGCCCTTCCGCTCGAAGGAACGCTATTCCGCGATGACGCCGGGGAAGCGCTGCGCCAAGTCCTGTCGCGTCGCATCCGCCCAGGCGCGGTCCCGCTGCGGCCGCGGCCGGTCGAGCGGGATGGTGGCGACGAGGCTCGCCGGGCGCGGGGAGAGCAGCAGCAGCCGGTCGGCGACGGCGATCGCCTCGGCGACGTTGTGGGTCACCATCAGCACGCTCATGCCGAGCCGGTCGACGGTGTCGACCACGAGGCCGCGCAGCGAGGCGGCGGCCGCGTCGTCGAGCGACACGAACGGCTCGTCGAGCACCAGGAGCCGCGGGTCGTTGGCGAGCGCGCGGGCCAGCGCCACGCGGCGCTGCATCCCCAGCGACAGCGCGCCCGGATAGCGGCCGCGCCAGGGGGCGAGCCCGAGATGCGCGAACAGCCCGTCGAGGTCGCGCCCGCGCTGCGGCCGCGGCATCGCGAGGCGCACGTTCTGCTCCACCGTCCGCCACGGCAGCAGGCGCGGCTCCTGGAAGACCATGCCCGGCCCGGTCTCCGAGGCGCGCGGATCCGGCACGATGGAGCCGTCGTAATCGGCGTCGAGCCCGAGCAGGATCCGCAGCGTCGTGGTCTTGCCGGCCCCCGAGGGCCCGATCAGGCAGGCGATCTCGCCCGGCCGGATCGCGAAGGCGAGGTCGCGCACCGCCTCCACCGGCTCGGCCGAGGCCGGATGGTAGACCTTTCGCGCGATCGCGACCCTGAGGACCGCGTCGGAACCCGACATCTCGTCGACGGCGGCGGACATCTTATCGCCAGCGGCGGACATGCGCTTCGAGCCGCTGCAGGAGGAGGATGTCGATGGCGATCATCACGCTCATGAACACGATGCTGTAGCCGAGGATCGCGGCGACGTCGGTGCTCTGGACGAAGTAGTAGTTGATCGCGAAGCCGACGCCGTTGGGGCGGCCGAGCAGCTCGATCACCAGCACGATCTTCCAGGCCAGCGACAGGCCGGAGCGCGCCGCGGCCACCACGTAGGGCTGCAGCTGGGGCACCAGCACGTGGGCGACCCAGGAGCGCCGGTCGAACCGGTAGGTCCGCGCCATCTCCTCAAGGCCCGGGTCGAGGTCGCGCGCGCCCTCCCGCAGGATGACCGCGACGTTGGGCAGCTTGTTCAGCACCACGGCCAGGATCGCGGCCGACTCGTTCAAGCCGACCCAGACGTAGGCCAGCACCGTGATCACCAGGGCGGGCGTGTTCAGCATCGCCAGCAGCGGCGTGTCGAGCAGGGTGTTCAGGCGCTTCGAGCGGCCGAGCGCGACGCCGAGCAGCACGCCGAGCACCATCGCGAGCACGAACGAGACGCCGACCCGCGCCAGCGTGATCCCGACATTGGTCCACAGGTCGCCGCGCGCCGATTCCCGGCCGATGAAGGCCGCCACGGTGAGCGGCGTCGGCAGCATCCGCGAGCCCGCGGCTTGTGCCGCAGCCTGCCACGCGGCGAGCAGCACCAGCATCGAGCCGAGACGGGTGAGGATGGCGCGGCGGTTCGAGGCGCTTGCGCGGATCAACCGGTCTTCCCGTCGTAGTACAGGCCCGGCGGCAGGCCGGTGCCGGTGCCGACGAGGCGTTCGCCCCCGAGCCGCGACATCACCGAGAACAGCCGCTCGCCGTCGCTGCGCTCCTCAGCCAGCGGGCGGCGCGGGATGCCGGCAAGGTATTCCCGCTTCAGGGCCTCGAAGATGGCGTCGTCGTCGGCGGCCATCAGCGGGCGCACGATCTCCCAGGCGGAGGGGTCGGCCGCGAGCATGTCCTTGGCCGCGCGCACCGCGCGCACGAACCCGGCCATCGCCTCGGGCTTCTCGGCGACGGTCTGCGCCTCGAACAGGTATCCGATCAGCGCGAACGCGCCCTTCGCGCCGAGCGCGCGCATCATGTCGTCGGCGCCGATCAGCCGGCGGAAGCCCTTGGCCTCGAGGCGTGCGCAGTAGGTCCAGTAGGTGAGCGCGGCATCGAGCGACCCCTGCTCGAGCTTCAAAGCGATCAGGGGCGGTGCGCCGTAGGCGATCTCGGCCTTGGCCTCGATGTCGAAGCCGGCCGCATCCTGCGCCTGGGCCTTGAGCAGCAGCCAGTTCTTGTCGAGCGGCCCGCCGCCGACGCCGAGGCGCTTGCCTTCGAGATCCTTGAGGGTCTTCACCGGGCTCGCGGCGGGCACCATCACGGCGCCCTCGGAGGTCGAGGCCGGCACGTAGCGCATCGCCCGGCCCTCGTTGCCGAGGCGGGCCGCCCAGAGCAGGTCCCCGACGATCACGTCGACCTGGCCGCCCATGAACGCGATCCGTGCCGCGTCGTTGCCGGCGAGCTTGACGAGGTCGAGGGTGAAGCCGTTGGCGGCGTCGAGACCGCGCGCCTTGATCACCGCGGCTTCCCACGCGACCGTGCCGAACGGCAGGCTGCCGAGGCGCACGCTCGGGGCCGCCAGCGCCGGATGCGACAGCACCGGCAGGCCGGCGAGCGCGGCGGCGAGCAATCCGCGCCGTGACAGCATGGCGCCTTCTCCCTGGAGGTCTTGCCGGCCGGTTCGGCCTTGGGCCCGCCCCGGCCGGAGCGGTGAGGCTCCGACGCCGAGGGTGCCGTTGCCGAAAGGTCATAGGGCGCAGCACGCGGCCCGTCCACAACCGCCTTGCGCGGGAGCGGTGGCCGGGGCAGGCTCGAAGGGGACAACCGACATCGGAAGAGAGATCATGGCCGAGCCACGCGAAGGCGCCCTGGACGACGAGACCATCGCCGCTCGGATCGCCGCCGAGATCCCGGCCTGGCGCTACGAGGACGGGTGGATTCGCCGCACCTACAAGACCGCGAGCTGGAAGAGCACGCTGATGGTGATCAACACCGTCGGCCACCTCGCCGAGGCCGCGTGGCACCACCCCGACCTGACCGCTTCCTACGCCTGGGTCGAAGTGCGGCTGATGAACCATGCCGCTAAGGGCATCACCGACAAGGACTTCGCGCTGGCGCGCAAGATCGAGGAGGTCGTCTCCTGGCAGCCGGGCCTCGAGGGCCAGGGCCTGGAAGGGACGCCGACGGACGCACGCTTCGCCTACGTCAAGTACGAGAAGTAGGCCGATCCTCACGACACGCTCATGGCATCGCGCGGCGGTGACGCTCGATTCCTTACGTGGGCGGCTCGATCTTGGCGGTGCGGTTCCGGCAAGGGGCCGCGCCAGCCCCGCGTGAGACCATGCCGAACCTTCGATCCGCCCTCGCCGCCGTCGCCGGCCGCCCGCCCGCCATCCCGGATGCGCCCGCCCTCAGCTTCACCATCGGGCAGGATGCCGGCGGCTGCTGGGTCGCGCTGGAGAGCCACGGGATCGCCGGCGGCCTGTTCCTCAACCGCGACGACGCGCTCCATTACGCCGGGGGCGAGATCCGGAACGGGCGCGGCGAGATCCGCTTCGCCACCGGCCCCATCGCCTTCAAGGCCGGATGCTGAGGCGCCCCGCGGTCACTGCGGGCTCTTCACCCGGCGGCACTCGGTCTTGAGGTAGGAGGTCTTGCCGATCTCGTCGCGCAGGTCCGTGCGGGCGATGATCTCCTGCCAGCCGTTGGTGCAGCCGAGCTCGTTCGCGACGCGGACCTTGCGCACCTCCAGGGCCTGGTCGTCGGTGCAGGCTTCCTGCGCGATCGCGTTGGCGCAGACGAGGACGACGGCGAGGAAGGTGTTCACGGCAAGGGCTCTCCCGCGGGAAGGACGTGGCAGCCCTACGCACGAGCCGTGCACGAGGTTTCGCGCCGGGCGGCGCGGGGGCGTCGCCTTGCGTCGACCGGGCCGAGCTTCACGCCACGGCGACGACGCGGTCGGCCGCGTAGGTCGCGCCCTCGACCGGGTTCGCCACCCATCGGCAGCGCCCGATCGCCATGTCGTGCCCGGCATGGAAATGGCCGGACACCCACAGGACGGGCCGCGCGGCGTCGTCGAGCTCGTCGAGCACCGTGGTCGCGTAGAAGGCCGGCACCCACCACGGCACCCCCGGCGCATCGCGGAAGGCGTCGGCCGCACGCGGGCTCGGGGGATGGTGCGTCACCGCCACCGTCGGCCCGTCGAACGGCTGCGCCAGGGCCGCCAGCAGCCGGCGGCGCTCGGAGGCGTGGGCCGCCATCGCGTCGGCGGGAAGCCAGGCGGTGCCGTCGGCCTTGCGGATCGAGCCGCGGTACTCTCGCGAACCGGTGATCGGGTCGGTCATCCGCTCGGCCGCGTAGCTCACCGGGTCGGCCGGCCGGTCGGGCGCGTCCGCCGCGAGCCAGCGCCCGGCCAGGGACCAGTCGCTCCACAGGGTCGCGCCGACGAAGCGGACCTCATCGAGGACGCACGTGGCGCCGTGCTGCAGCAGGTGGATCCGGGCACCGGCGCCATTCAGGCGCTCGACCTCCCCTGCCAGTGCGGCGAGGAGCTCGGGGGCGGTTCGCGCGTCGCCGGTCGGCGCATAGTGCTCGTGGTTGCCCGGCACGAGCACCACCGGTCGGCCGCCGGCCAGCGCCAGCACGGCGGCGAGCCCGCGCTCGGGGTGGCCCTCGTACAGATCGCCGGCGCAGACCATCACGTCGAACGCCCCGCTCGGTGCGGCGATGAGATCGAGGCGGCGGCGCTCGAGATGGAGGTCGGAGATCGGGAAGATCCTCACGGGGGCGGTCCTGCTTCCTGGGCGGCGCGGCGCTCGGCGAAGGCCGCGCGAAGGATGTCGCCGGCCGAGTCCGCGTTGAGGATGGCGATCCCGGCCGCGGCGATCAGGTCGGGCCAGGCCGAGGGCTGCAGCGCGGTGGCGAGCCCGGCCGCGATGATCGCTAGGTTGGCGTAGGCGTCGTTGCGGGCCGACAGCCAGGCCGCCCGCGTCAGGCTGCCGGCGCCGTCGCGATGGCGCGACAGCATCAGGGCGCAGGTCAGGTTGACGGCGAGCGCGCCGAGGCCGGTGAGCGTCAACGGAAGCGGCGCCGGCGCGCTCAGGTCCGAAAACTTCTCGTAGGCCGCGTAGGCGGTCGCGAGCGCCGGCACCATCAGGATGCCGGCCATCAGCGTGCCGAGGCGGGCGCGGTTGACCGCGCTCCAGCCGAGGCCGGCGAAGATGAGCAGGTTGATCGCCGCGTCCTCGAGGAAGTCGAGGCTGTCGGCGATCAACGCCACCGAGCCGATCGCCAGGGCGACCGCGATCTCGATGCCGAAGTAGCCAAGGTTCAGCCCCGCGACGCGCGCGACGACGGGGCGGAGCGGGGGGGAGGCGGTGGAGTCCACGCGGGCGACGGTGTCCGTTGACGGGCCGGGCCGCCTCTTCGCCCACCGCGCGCGGGCTGTCGACCCGGCCTCGGCGTTTCGCCCGGCTGGATTCGGCGCCCGACCTGTGCGAGGCGGGGCCGCGGCCGGACCGAATCCGTGCGGCCGGAACGAGGAGTCTCAGATGTTGCCCGAATTGCGCGTTCTCTACTTCGAGGACCTCGAAGTCGGGCTCTCGGAGACCCTGTCGAAGACGATCGCCTCCTCCGACGTGATCGGCTTCGCCGAGATCACCGGCGACCGCAACCCGATCCACCTGTCCGAGCACTTCGCGGCGCGCACGCCCTTCGGCACCCGCATCGCCCACGGCCTCTACACCGCCGGGCTGATCTCGGCGGTGCTCGGCACCCGCCTCCCCGGCCCCGGCGCGGTCTACATCAGCCAGACCCTGAACTTCCGCGCGCCCGTGCGCATCGGCGACACCGTCGACGTGACCGTCGAGGTGGCCGAGCTCGTGCCCGAGCGGCGCCGCGCCCGCCTCAAGTGCACCTGCTCGGTGGCCGGCGAGGTCGTGCTCGACGGCGAGGCCCTGGTGAAGGTGCCGACCAAGGCCGAGGCCGACCCGCTGGCGATCCGCATGGGCGGCCGCCCGCCGGCGTGAGCGGAGCCGGACCCTAAGGGCCGCCGACCGCATGTGCGCCGACGCGCGGTCCGTGCACCCGATCCCGATCACCGATCCGGCCGATCCGCGCCTCGCCCCCTATGCGGCGATGCGCGAGCGCGACCTCGTCGGGCGGGCCGGTCGCTTCATCGTCGAAGGCGAGGTCACGCTGCGGCTGATGCTGTCGCCGCAGGCCCGCTTCCGCACCGAATCGATCCTGTTGCTGCCCGAGCGCGTCGCCGGCCTCGCGGCCGCGATCGAGGCCGGCCCCGGCACGCCGCCGGTCTTCGTCGCCGACCGCGCGGTGATGAGCGCGGTGGCCGGGTTCCCGATCCATCGCGGCGTGCTCGCCGTCGGCATCCGCGGCGACGGCGCGCGTGCGGACGCGGTCGTCCCGCCGGCGCCCGCCCCGGCGCTGGTCGTCGGCCTGGCCGGCTTGACCAACCACGACAACGTCGGCGGCCTGTTCCGCAACGCCGCGGCCTTCGGTGCCGACGCGGTGCTGCTCGACGCCGGCACCTGCGATCCGCTCTACCGCAAGGCGATCCGCGTCTCGGCCGGCGCCGCCCTGACCGTGCCCTTCGCGCGCTTGGATCCCGGCGCCGACTGGCTCGCGACCGCTTGCGCCCTCGCCCTCGAGCCGCTGGCGCTCAGCCCGTCCGGGCGAGAGGACGTCGCCGACCTGACGGCGCCGACCCGCACGCTGCTGCTGCTCGGCACGGAAGGCCCCGGGTTGCCGGCCGACGTGCTGGCGCGGATGCGCGGCCTGCGCATCGCGATGGCGGCGGGCTTCGACTCGCTCAACGTCGCCACCGCCGGCGCGATCGCCCTGCATCGCCTCTCCGGCGGGGGCCGCGATGCGCGCGACAATGCGCACCCATTGCCTTGACCCCGCGGCGAGCTAGCTTGACAGCAGGCGGACCGGGCGGGAGCCGGTCGTCCGCCGGGTGGTTCTGGTCTGGGAGTCGGGCGCGTTGCTTCAGTCACGGGAGGGCCTGCGGACATTGTCCGGGCGCCGGGTCGTCGTCGTCGGTGCCGGGCCGGGCGGCCTCGCCACGGCCCTGCTGCTGGCGCGCGCCGGCCTTCAGGTCACGCTGATCGAGAAGGACCAGCAGGTCGGCGGCCGCACCAAGACGGTCGAGGCCCCCGGCGGCTACAAGTTCGACATCGGCCCGACCTTCTTCCTCTATCCACAGATCCTGGCCGACATCTTCGACAGTTGCGGCGAGCGGCTGGAGGATCACGTCAAGCTCGAGCGGCTCGATCCGCAGTACCACCTCGTGTTCGAGGCCGGCGGCGAGATCCGCGCCACCGGCGACATGGACCGCCTCGAAGCCGAGATCGCCCGCATCGCGCCCGACGACGCCAAGAACGTCAAGCAATTCTTCGCCGACAACCGGGTCAAGCTGAAGTTCTTCAAGCCGGTGCTGGAGCAGGCGTTCCACACCCTCCGCAGCATGGCGAGCCCGGGGATGCTGCGGGCGCTGCCCCACCTGCATCCCGGCCGCAGCGTCGACCGCGACCTGCAGCGCTACTTCAAGGATCCGCGGGTCCGCCTCGCCTTCGCGTTCCAGACCAAGTACCTCGGCATGTCGCCGTTCCGCTGCCCGAGCCTGTTCACGATCCTGTCGTTCCTCGAATACGAGCACGGGGTCTACCACCCGGTCGGCGGGTGCGGCGCGATCTCGGAGGCGATGGCCGGCCTCTGCCGACGCATGGGCGTCGACATCCGGCTCGGGACCTCGGTCGAGCGCGTCACCTTCGACGGCAAGCGCGCCGACGGCGTGATCGTGGACGGAGAGCGGATCGCCGCGGACGCGGTGGTGATCAATGGCGACTTCGCGCAGGTGATCCAGGATCTCGTCCCCGAAGTGCACCGCCCGCGCTGGCGCGACCGGAAGATCGAGAAGGCGCGCCTCTCGTGCTCGACCTTCATGATGTACCTCGGCATCGAGGGTAAGATGCCCGAGACCCTCGGGCACCACACCATCCTCCTGGCCGAGGACTACGCGCGCAACATCCGCGAGATCACCGACGGCATCCTGCCGATGCAGCCCTCGGTCTACGTGCAGCATGCCGGCTACACCGACGGCGGCATGGCGCCCCCCGGCCATACCGCCCTCTACGTCCTCGTGCCGGTGCCGAACCTGAAGGCGGGGATCGACTGGTCCGCCACCCGCGCGACCTATCGGGCCCTGGTGCTGGACCGCCTGAAGCTCCTCGGTCTCGGCGACATCGAGAGCCGCATCCGCTTCGAGCGGATCGTCGACCCTGTCGAGTGGCGGGACGAGTTCGCGGTCTACGAGGGCGCCACCTTCAACCTCGCCCACGACCTGATGCAGATGCTGTACTTCCGCCCGCACAACCGCTTCGGGCCGGGGCTCTACCTCGTCGGCGGCGGCACGCATCCGGGCTCGGGCCTGCCGGTGATCTACGAGGGCGCGCGCATCTCCGCCCGCCTGCTCATCGAGGAGCTGGCCGGCGCCCGCGTCGCCGAGACTTCCGGCGTGCCCGAGACCGCGGCGCTCGCCACCGGCGGCGAGACCTCGTGAGCGTCGCTGGGCCCCGCACGCTTCGTACGCCGACTCCCACTCCGCATTCCGGCCGCGCCCCGAGGCGCCTCGCGCTCGCCGCGGCGGCCGTCGTCGTCGCCCTGCCGGCGGCGGCGGCCACCGTCGAGGTGGTGGTGGATGGGGCCGACCCCGGCACCTCCGTGTCCGTCGCCCTGTGCCAGGGCGGCCTGTCCGAGGAGGCCTGCAGCCTCGGGCAGGAGCTGACCGCGCGCGGCGGGACGGTGAACGTCGTGTTCCGCGACGTTCCGGCCGGCCGCTACGCCGTCGCGGCGTTCGAGGACGTCAACGGCAACCGCAAGCTCGACCGGACCGGCCTCGGCCTGCCGATCGAGCCCTACGGCTTCTCCGGCGGCGTCGGTCTCAAGGCCCGCCCGACCTTCGCGCAGGCCGCCTTCGACCTGCGCGAACCCGGGACCGCGCTGCGGGTCGGCCTCGCCCGCGCCCTGCCCCGACGCTGAGGCGCCGCGTGACGGATCCTCTCGTCCGCGTCGCGGGCGCCGCCCTCGCTTATCGCGATCGACGCGTGCTCGACGCGGTCGATCTCGTCCTCGGCGCGGGCGAGATCCTGGCGCTGCTCGGGCCGAACGGCCCCGGCAAGACCTCGCTGATGCGCCTGATCGCGGGGCGCCTCGCGCCGCAGGCCGGAACGGTGCGGGTCGGCGGCCAGGATCCGTTCCGAGTGCGCGCAGCGCGGCGGGCGATCGGCTGGGTGCCGCAGGAGATCGCGCTCTACCCGCGCCTCACCGTCGCCGAGAATCTCGGGGTGTTCGCGCAGCTCGCCGGCATCGGGCGGCGTGAGCGCGCCATGGCCGTGGCGGAGGCCATGGCGCTCACCGACATCGCCGAGGCGGCCGGGCGCCCGGTCGGGCTGCTCTCGGGCGGCTACCAGCGGCGGGTCAACATCGCGGCGAGCCTGATGTGCCGGCCGGCCCTGGTGCTGCTCGACGAGCCGACGCAAGGGGTGGATCTCGTCGCCCGCGCCGCGATCCACGCCGTGCTCGGGCGCCTGCGCGAAGAGGGCACCGCCATCCTGATCGCCACCCACGACTTCGCCGAAGCCGAGCGCCTCGCCGACCGTGCCGCCTTCATGGCCGGTGGCCGCATCGTCCGCGAAGGTACGCTCGCGGACATGCTGGCCGAGCTTCGTGCCGGCATTCCCGAGCGCGAGGTCGCCCTCAGCCTGCCGGCCGGCCCCGCCGCCGACGAGGCCCTGCGCCGCGCCGGGTTCGCGCCCTCGCACACCCCCCTGGTCTGGCGCGCCGCCCCCGGCCTCGCCCGCCCGCTCGACGGCGCGGACCTGCTCGACGCGCTGCGGGCGCAGGCGGTGCCGGCCTACGAGGTCCGCGTGCGCGCGCCCGGCCTCGAGGCGCTCTACCTCGACGCCCTCGACGGCGGCCCCGCGGGCCTGCGCCTGGCCGAGGCCGCGCGATGATCGGCGCCGCCTTCCGCGTGATGTGGATCAGCCTGATCCGCGACCGCGCCGCCCTGACGATGGCCTTCGTGCTGCCGACCGTCATCTTCGTGATCTTCGCCGCGATCTTCTCGGGCGCGATCGGCGACCGCATCCGCATCCATCTGGGGCTCGCCGACCTCGCCGGCACCCCCACCACCGAGCGCCTGATGAAGGCCCTGGAGGCCGACCCGTCGCTGCGCGTGACGCGCCTGCCCGAGCGCGACTTGGCCGGAATCGTCGCCGCGGTGCGCCGCGGCGACGTCGACGTGGCGCTGGTGATCCGCAGCGACCTCGCGGCACCGGCGGCCGGTGCGGCGTCCGAGCAGCCGGTGGTGCTGGTCGAGAGCCCGGCCAAGGCGCTCGCCACCCCGATCGCCCTCGGCCAGCTCCAGCGGGTGCTGAACGAGGCGCTGCCCGACGTGGTGCTGTCGCGGGTCGTCGCCGATGTCGAGCGCAGCGGCAAGATCGGCGCCGACGAGCGCGCCTTCCTCGACGAGGCCTTCGCCGAGCAGCGCGCGAAGAAGGAGCCGTTCAGCTTCGCCTCGCTGGTCGAGCGGCGCAGCACCGCGGAAGGCGCCGCCAACGAGCGGGTGCGCTACTATGCCGGTGCGATCACCGCGGTGTTCCTGCTGTTCGCCGCGATGCAGGGGGCGATGTCGCTCACCGAGGAACGCGCCACCGGCCTCGCCGACCGGCTGATGGCGGGGCCCGGCGGCCTGGGCGTCATCGTGCTGGGCAAGTTCGCCTTCCTCACCGTGCAGGGCGTCGCCCAGGCCGGGCTGATCTTCGCGGCCGCGGCCCTGCTCTACGGCGTCGAGATCGGCCCGCACTGGCCGGCCTTCCTCGTCACCTGCGCGCTGGTCTCGGCGATGGCGGCCGGGCTCGCGCTCGCCGCCTGCGCCGCCGCCGCGACCCGCCAGCAGGCGCACCTCGCCTCGACCTTCGGCGTGCTGCTGCTCTCGGCGGTCGGCGGCAGCATGGTGCCGCGCTTCCTGATGCCGCCCTGGCTGCAGCAGGCGGGCTGGTTCACGCCGAACGCCTGGGCGATCGAGGCCTACCAGGGCGCCCTCGGCGACGGCGCCGCCGCGGCTTTGGCTGCCTGGGGCGTGCTGTCGGCGATCGGGCTGGCCGGGCTCGGGGCCGCCTTGATGCTCGTTTCGCGGCGGACGGCATGACGATGGTGGACCCGGCGCGACCCGGTGGCGCGTTGACCGCCGATCGGTTCTGCCTAGCTTCAATCGAGGGGACGCCGTCGTCGCGGGCGTGCCGGGAGTATCGAACGCCATGAGCCAGGATTCCACGGTCGCCGTCGTCGGCAGCGGGCTCGGCGGCTTGGCCGCCGCCTGCGTGAGCGCGGCGCGCGGACACCGGGTCACGGTCTACGACAAGAACGACTGGCTCGGCGGAAAGGCCGCGGTGCTGCACGAGGGCGGCTTCCGGTTCGACATGGGGCCGACGATCCTCACCGTGCCGCGCGTGCTGGAGCGCATCTTCGCCGAGGCGGGCCGCAACCTGCACGACTATCTCGACCTGCGCCGGCTCGATCCGCAGTGGCGCTGCTTCTTCGACGACGGCACCCGCATCGACCTGATGCAGGACGTCGCCCGCATGGCCGCCGACATGGATCGCTTCGCGCCGGGCGCCGGGAGCGGCGAGGGCTACAGGAAGTTCTTGGAGGTTTCCGAGAACCTGCACCAGATCTCGGAAAAATTCTTCTTCTGGAAGCCGGTGGAGGACCTGTTCGACACGATAAACGTCCGCGCGAACCTCAACCCCGGGACCCTGCGCGACGTGCTCGCGCTGCGGATGCACGCCTCGGTGGCGAGCACGATCCGCGGCAAGGTGAAGGATGCGCGCCTGGCGCAGATGCTCGACCACTTCGTGCAGTATGTCGGCTCCTCGCCCTACGGCGCGCCGGCGGTGCTCTGCGCCATCGCGCACATGCAGACGGCGGAGGGGGTCTGGTACCCGATGGGCGGCACACGGGCCGTCGCCGAGGCGCTGGCCAAGCTCGCGACCGAGCTCGGCGCGACGCTGAAGCCGGGCGAGGAGGTGTTGGGCCTCGACGTCTCGGCCGGCGCGGTGAAGGGCGTGCGGACCAAGTCCGGCACCACCGCCTACGACGCGGTGATCTCGAACATGGATTCGGTGCGGACCTATAAGGAACTGGTCGGCGGCGACGCCGGCAAGGCCTACGCGAAGAAGAACCCCGAGCCGGCCTGCTCCGGCGTGGTGCTCTACCTCGGCCTGAACAAGCGCTACGAGCACCTGAACCACCACGACTTCGTCTTCTCCAAGGACCCCAAGGAGGAGTTCGACTGGATCTACCGCAAGGGCGAGCCGGCCCCGGACCCGACCGCCTACCTCGCGGCGCCCTCCTCCACCGATCCGTCGGTGGCGCCGGAGGGCGGCGAGGCGCTCTACGTCCTCGTCCACACGCCGTACCTGCGCCCGCACCACGACTGGAAGACGATGTTCCCGGCCTACCGGCAGGTGATCCTCGACAAGCTCAAGCGCACGGCCGGCATGCCGGACCTCGAGGAGCGCATCGTCGTCGAGCGCCACCTCACGCCGCAGGACATCCATGAGCGCTACCATGTGCTCAACGGCGCGATCTACGGGCTGGCCTCCCACGGCAAGGTCATGGGCGCGTTCAAGCCGGGCAACCGCTCGCGGCAGGTGCGCAACCTCTACCTCGCCGGCGGCGCCGCCCATCCCGGGCCGGGCATGCCGATGGTGATGATGTCGGGCTGGATCGCCGCCGACGCGCACGACACCGACGCCCGCGGGCAGCTACGCGAATCCGCGTGACCGGCGAAGCGGCACCCGGCATCCTGCCGCCCGGTCCGGTCCGGGATTGAACCCATGGCCGATGCGCCCGATCGCAGCCGCCGGTTCCGGGCGCCGCCGCCGGCCTCGCCGGTGGTGTGGCGGTTCATGGTCGCCTACTTCGATCGCTTCCTCCGGCGGCGGATGAACGCCCTGCGCCTCGCGCGCTGGGGGGCGGCGCCGGAGCTCGGCCCGGGGCCGGTGGTGGTCTACTGCAACCATCCGGCCTGGTGGGATGCGGCGGTGATCATCCTGCTCGCCGGGCGCCTGTTTCCCGAGCGGTCGAGCTACGCGCCGTTCGACGCGCGGATGCTGGAACGCTACGGTGTCTTCCGCCGGATGGGCGCGTTCGGCGTCGACCTCGACACGCCGCGCGGCGCGGCGCAGTTCATGGCGGCCTCGCGCGAGATCCTGGCCCGGCCCGCGAGCGTGCTCTGGATCACCGCCCAGGGGCGCTTCGCCGACGTGCGCAGCCGGCCGCTTGCCCTGCGCGCCGGCGTCGCCCGGCTCGCCGAGATCGCGCCCGACGCGCAGTTCGTGCCGCTGGCGCTCGAATACGCGTTCTGGGACGAGAGCGGCGCCGAGGCCTGCGCGGCCTTCGGCCAACCCGTGTCCGGGCGGACCCTGGGCGATTTGCCCCGCGGCGAGCGCCTCGCGCGGCTGGAGGCCGACCTCACCGCCGTCCTCGATCGCCTGAGCGCCGACGTGATCGCCCGCGATCCGGCGCGGTTCCACGACCTCGCCGCGGGGCGCCAGGGCGTCGGCGGCCTGTACGACGGCTGGCGGCGGATGGCGGCGGCCCTGCGCGGGCGGCGCTTCGAGGCCGGCCACCGGGCCGCGGCCGGGCGGGAGACCCGGGCCGAGGAAGCGCAGCGCTGATGGTCGACCTCGTGCTGCCCGCCCTCGCGATCCTGGCGCTCGCGGCCGCGCTCCTGCCGGCCGTCCTCGCCGCGATGAACCTGACGCTGCTGCGCACGCCCGAGCCGGACGGGCCGGAGGCGGGCCTCGTCTCGATCCTCATCCCGGCGCGCAACGAGGCCGCCCATATCGCGGCGACCGTTCGGGCGGCGCTCGCCGGCGTCGGCGTCGCCGTCGAGGTGCTGGTCGGCGACGACCACTCGACCGACGCCACCGCCGAGATCGTCGCGGGCATCGCCGCCGGCGAGCCGCGCCTTCGCCTCGTGCCTGTGCCGCCGCTGCCGGAGGGCTGGACCGGCAAGAACCACGCCTGCGCCCACCTCGCCGGCGAGGCACGCGGCGCGAACCTGCTCTTCGTCGACGCCGACGTGCGGCTCAAGCCGTTCGCGGCGGCCGGCCTTGTCGCCCATGCCCGCCGCACCGGATCGGGCCTCGTCAGCGCGGTGCCGCGGCAGGTGATGGGCACGCTCGGCGAGAAGCTCACCGTGCCAATGATCAACTTCCTGCTCGTCGGCTACCTGCCGGTGGCGATGATGCGCGCCTCGATGCGCCCGGCTTTGGGCGCGGCCTGCGGGCAGCTTTTGCTGATCGGGTGCGACGCCTACGCGGCGATCGGCGGCCACGGCGCCATCCGCCGCTTCCTGCACGACGGGGTGAAGCTGCCCCGGCTGCTGCGCGCGGCCGGACACCGCACCGACCTCGTCGCCGGGCACGCGCTTGCCGATTGCCGGATGTATACGGGATTCTCGCAGTGCTGGGCCGGGTTTTCGAAGAACGCCCACGAGGGCATGGCGACCCCGGTGGCGCTGCCGGTCTGGACCGCCCTGCTCGGCCTCGGCCACGTCCTCCCGCCCGTGCTGGTGCTGGCCGGCCTCTTCGGCGGCCTCGACGCCGCGACCTGGTTCCTGGCGCTCGCGGCGCTCGCCGTCTCGCTGGCGACCCGCACGGCGATCACCCTGGTGACCGACGAGCCGGCCGCGACCATCCCGCTCCACCCCGCGGCGGTCGTGGTCGCGCTGGCGATCCAGTGGAACGTGCTGCTGCGCCGCAAGCGCGCCGGCGCCGCCGTCTGGAAGGGCCGCAGCTATCCGACCGGCGGCGCCTGAGTCTCCGAGAGGATCCACGCCGCCGTCTCCGCATCCGCCTCGGCGACCGCGAGGTGCAGGACGATCGGCGTCTCGTAGGGATGGCGCGCCTTCAGGGCCGCGGCGAGGGTGTCCGACAGGCCCGTGCGTGTCTTCACGATCGCGACGACCTCGCTGCCGTGCTCGATCGCGCCCTTCCAGGCGTAGACCGAGCGCATCCCGGGCAGCACGTTGACGCAGGCGGCGAGCTTGTCCCGCACCAGCGTCTCGCCGACGGCGAGCGCCGTCTCGGCATCGGGGAACGTGGTATAGACGAGGAGCGGACGCTCCATGCTATGGCTCTCTGAACGACTGGGCGCACGCACGAAGCATGGTGCACGCGCACGATTGAGCCCCGCTCCGGCTCCGCGTCAACTCAGGTGGGTCCGGGTCACGCATGCCGCGCTTCCACAAGGTCGCCTTCGTCGCGAGCCCGACGCCCGACGCCCGCGAGGCGGCCGCCGCCCTGATGCGGCGCTACGACCACGTCGCGCCCGAGGAGGCCGACGTGGTGGTCGCCCTCGGCGGCGACGGCCTGATGCTGCAGGTGCTCCACCGCTTCATGGACGCGAAGAAGCCGATCTACGGCATGAACCGCGGCACCGTCGGCTTCCTGATGAACGAGTTCCGCGAGGACACCCTCCTGGAGCGCCTGGAGGCCGCGCATCGCAGCGTCGTCCACCCGCTGCTGATGGAGGCGCACGACACCGAGGGGCGCAGCCACCGCGCCCGCTCGATCAACGAGGTCTACCTGCTGCGCCAGACCCACCAGACCGCCAAGCTCAAGATCTCGGTCGACGGGCAGGTGCGGCTGCCCGAGCTGATCGCCGACGGGGTGCTCGCCGCCACCGCGGCCGGCTCCACCGCCTACAACCTGTCGGTCGGGGGCCCGATCCTGCCGCTCAACGCCAAGCTCCTGGCGCTGACGCCGATCTCGGCGTTCCGGCCCCGGCGCTGGCGCGGCGCGCTGCTGCCGGACCACGCCCACATCCGGATCGAGGTGCTCGACGCCGAGCACAGGCCCGTCGCGGCGGTGGCCGACCACACCGAGTTCCGCCGGGTGTCGATGGTCGACACCTGGCTCGACCGGGAGACCGATCTCGTGCTGCTGCACGACCCCGGCCACAGCCTCGACGAGCGCATCCTGCGCGAGCAGTTCGGCTGAAGGCGCTCGCCTACGCAGCGAGATCCCTGCGCGCCCCGTAAGCGGCGAGCGCGCACAAAGTCTCCGCGAACGCCGCGCGGATCTCCGCCATCTGCCCCGCATCGGGGATGGTGCCCGAACTCCGAGCCCCGCCCTCGACCGCGGCGAGCAACCCGACCAGCCGCGTCGCGCCGATGTTCGCGCTCATCGACTTCAGGCCGTGGGCGGCGCTGGCGACGGTGCCGGCTTCGCCTCCGGGGATCGCGGCTTCCAGCGCGGTCAGCGCCGCCGGCGCCTGCCCGGTGTAGAGGCCGAGCACGCGCGCCAGGAAGGCGCCGTCGCCCATCTCGGCGAGGCCTTCGAGGGTTTCGCTGTCGAGGAGCCCGGGGGCGGAAGGCTGGTCCGAGCCTGCTTCGTCGAAGGCGTCCACCCGGGACGCAAGCGTGTCCGCGCCGGGCGCGTCGGCCACGACGAAGCGGCCGAGCACCTGCGCGAGCTGGGCCAGGGTGAAGGGTTTTGCCAGCGTCCCGTCCATGTCGGCGTCCTGCCACGCGAGCGCGCCGTCGCCGATCACGTGCGCGGTCATCGCGACGATCGGCAGGCGGGCGGCGCCGGTCTCGGCCTCGCGGCGGCGGATCGCGCGCGTCGCTTCGAACCCGTCGAGGACCGGCATGCTGCCGTCCATCAGGACCAGATCGAAATGGGCGGCCGCGCTCGCGGCCATCGCCTGCGCGCCGTCCCCGACGGTGATCACGTCCGTCACGCCGCAGCGCGCCAGCGCCTCGATCGCGACCTCCAGGTTCACGGCGCTGTCGTCGGCGACGAGCACGCGGGCCTGAGGGAAGCGCGGCAGGGCGTCGGCGGAGGTAGTGGAACGCGGCGCGTTCGCGGCGAACGGGCGGTCGGCGGCGAGCGCTGCCAGCACCGGCCGCCACTCTGCCTGCACCACGGGCCAGCGCAAGACCTCGTCGGCGAGCCCGGCGCGGAGCGCCTGCTGACCGGCCGGATCGCCCATCGGCGCCACCGCGACCACCCGCAGGGCCGCGTCCGGGCGGCGCCCCTGCGCGAGCAGCTCGGCCGCATCCATGATCCAGGGTGCGCGATCCGGCGCGGTGTCCGCAAGCGGGGCGAGGTCCGCCTCGACGAGGCCCGCCGCCAGCGCCACGCGTGTCGCACCGCCGAGGCCGGCGAGCACGACGCCCTTCGGCGCCTCGGCCGACCGGCGGATCGTCTCGGCCGTCTCCGGCGCTTCGATCGGGATCCGCGCCCAGAAGGTCGAGCCCTCGCCGACGCGGCTCTCGAGGCCGACGCCGCCGCCCATCGCCGCGATCAGGCGCTCCGCGATCGAGAGGCCGAGGCCGGTGCCGCCGAAGCGGCGCGTGGTCGATTGGTCGGCCTGGGTGAAGGCGGTGAACACCCCGGCGATCTTGTCCTGCGGAATGCCGATGCCGGTGTCGACGACGGCGATCTCCAGCATCCGCCCGCCGTCGCAGGTCCTCAAGCGGACGAGGACGTGGCCCGCTTCCGTGAACTTGAGGGCGTTGGAGACGAAGTTGCTGACGACCTGGCCGAGGCGCACCGGGTCGCCAACCATGCCGGCGGGCACGTCCGCGCCGATCTCGGCCGCGAGGTCGAGCCCGGCCGTGCGGGCGCGCTCGCCGAACAGCGTGACGACCGAGTCGGCGATCTCGGCCGGGCTGATCGCGGTGCGCTCCAATTCGAGCTTGCCGGCCTCCACCTTCGCGAAGTCGAGGATGTCGTTGATGATCGCCAGCAGCGATTGTCCCGAGCGCGCGATCACCTCGGCGTAGCGGCGCTGGCGCGGCGGCAGGTCGGTGGCGGCCAGGAGCTCGGCCATCACCAGCATGCCGTTCATCGGCGTGCGGATCTCGTGGCTCATGGTGGCGAGGAAGGTGGATTTCGCGGCGTTGGCGGCGTCCGCCTGCTCCCGCGCCTCGCTGAGATCGTGGGTCCGCACGCGGACCTCCTCCTCCAGCCCGGTGCTGTAGGCGGCGAGCTGCCGGTCGCGGACGTTCACCGCGCCGAGCAGGTCGTTGAAGGTCTGGGCCAGGGCCCCGACCTCGTCGTCGGTGGTGACGTCGGCCCGTCGGCTGTAGTCGTGGCGCGAGCGCACCGCGTCCATGGTGCCGGCGAGCGCGGTCAGCGGCCGCGTCACGGCGCGCTGAAGCCTGAGCGAGACCGCGAGGCCGACGGCCACCGCGACGAGGCCGGCGAGCAGCGCGTTGAGCGCGACGCCGCCGAGGCGGTCGGCGAGGTCGCCGGTCTCGGCCACCACCACGACCCGGCCGATCTCGCGCTGGTTCTCCAGCACCGGCTCGCCGACCTTGAGGGTCCGGGTGAGGAGCAGAGCGAGGAGCGACGGCTGCTCGGCGGCGTCGAGGTCGAGGTCGTTCGACAGCCTGAGCCCGATGCCCTGCTCGCCGAGGATGCTGCCGTCCGGGCGAATCAGCGCGGCGTAGACCAGCGAGGGGTTGCGCGCGATCGCCCGAAGGGTGGTGTCGGCCGCATCCGCGTCGTCGCTCGCGATGGCGCCGGCGCCGCTCTGCGCGAGCACGCGCGCGACCGTGCGCAGGGCCTCGCGCTTGTCGGCGGCGTAGCGGTCGACCTCGCGCCAGACCGAGAGCGTGGTCGCGACGAGGAGCGCCACCGCGACGGCGCCGACGACCGCCCAGGCGACCCGGCCCGCCAGGGACCGCCGCGGGTCCAGTGCCTTCCAACGCATCGTGCCCCGGCCTTCCTTCGAACGTCGCATCCGATCGCGTCGGCTCACGCGGCTGCGCGCAGCCATTGCCGCTCGACCTCGCCCCAGCCGGCCAGGAACGCCGCGACGCAGGCCGGGTCGAAGTGCGAGCCTGCGTTGTCGGACAGGAGCGCCCGCGCCTTCTCGAGCGACCAAGCCTCCTTGTACGGCCGCTCCGAGACCAGGGCGTCGAACACGTCGGCCACGGCGACGATGCGGCCCGACAGCGGGATCGCCTCGCCGGCCAGGCCCGCCGGATACCCGGTGCCGTCCCAGCGCTCGTGGTGGCTCGCGGC